>CAMAXT010000003.1 GCA_945862295.1 Pseudobacteriovorax antillogorgiicola | reverse complement strand
GCTCGGCGACAGACGCCGGGACTTACCTAACTGAATCTTTGAGTTCTTTTCCTGGACGGAATACAGGAACCTTGCGAGCAGGGATCTGAATTTCTTCGCCAGTTTGTGGATTGCGTCCAACGCGAGCTTTGCGGTTAGAAGCAGTGAATGTACCGAAGCCAACCAACTTGACACCGTCTTTCTTCTTGATGTTCTTGTTGACGACGTCGATGAAAGCATCGAGCGTTCTCTCAGTATCAGCCTTAGTGAGCTGGGTTACTTTAGCCATTGCTTCGACGAGTTCGGCTTTATTCATAGAGATACCTCCAGGAGCGTTAAAATATCTTAAATAATATGATCGATTAGTTTCGATGACTACAGGTTTACAACGATCGAGATTTTAGTCAAGCATTTGTGCCACATGTTTTTCAAAAAATATTCTGTCAATAGTGTTTCTTTTAGTGATCTGAACAAAATGCAGCATTTTTTCATGCCGACGAGCTGTATGAAGGAAATTTGTACTCAAAATGGTAATATTTATTGGCAGATTCGGTGTAAAATTGGCTGGTGTAAATAACTTGACATTGCCGTTTATAATGTTCTGAAACCCTATCCCATCAATGCTTTGGAGTGACGATGCAGATTAAGACATGTGCTACAACTCGTATGTTGAAGTTGATCAAAGCATGCGTTTTTCTATCGACATTTTTGGGAATGCTCCCCGCAAATATTGCCTTTGCACAGGTCGGTGATAGAGCGGTTTTGGCGGTCAATAACGTAACCTACACGCAACGCCAAATTGAAATGTATATCATTGTTAAAGAGAGTTTGCGGAAGAATACGGGCATTGAATCTGCGCGAGTAGTCAATGCTGCAAACTGGAATGAAGCAGTAACAGTGTTTACTGAGGACATGATTGTCTACCAAGAAGTGCTGCGTCTCGGTGGTTTGCAAACACCAGATCAACTCATCGAAAAATTCGTAAGCTTGATTCAGGAGAAGAGTAAAAAGTCTGACGTCTTTCGTTCGACAATGACAAGATTGGGGGCAGATCAAGTTGGGGTAACGCGCGTATTGGATTCAGTCATTCGCGTTGCGTCGTTTAGACGAAGTAAAGATCGACAAGCATCAACAACTGATAATACTGGTGAAATCGAAGATCAGCCAGGAGCTGCGCCTCTATGGTTAACCGAAATAACGGAAAGATCGATCGTGCGGCGTTACGAAGGAACAAATCAATTCGTCGACATAGCTCCTAACCCTAGGAGTGCTGCGGGTGGAAACTAGAACGGAAGCACTATCAGTGTTCTTGTTTAAGAGAACAAGTAGCCAGTTGGCTGCTCTGGAAAGTATCGTTCAAGCTTGGCATTTGGGACCAGAGCAGTTTTGGGAGTACGATAGCGTTCTGTCGGCGCTGTCACGTCCTGGCTGTCTTTTGATTTATTCGGCAGATAGCGCTGATTCGAAAGAGTGGGCAGGAGCAGCGCTGGTAGATGTTGGTCCTTTTTCAGCGGACCTTCTGTATGTTTATGTTAGGCCAGAGGCGCGTACAAAAAAAATTGGACGCGTACTGATGGAAAAAGTCTTTCAAGAGTTAGCTGCTAAGAAAGAAATCGAGGCCTTGTTTTTGGAAGTTAGAATTTCAAATACGGCCGCGCAGAAACTCTATAAAACGCTCGACTTGGAGCTCATCGGAACAAGAAAAAGGTACTATGCCAATGGTGAGGATGCGTTGATTTTTAAAGCTAGTTTCGGCAGTCCTCCAAACCATGAAAGCGAGCCATCTCGTGGCTAATCAACTACCTAAAAATCCGAGCGACATCATCTGGCTTTCCTCTGGATTTATTGGTGACGTGATTCTAACGACCGCAGGAACAGAACTGGCGGCCAAGAGGTTTCCCAATGCGCGGCAGCATGTGATTACAACTCCGATCGGTGTAAAAGCATTAGCGCATGCCCGTGGTCTAACCAGCTTGATTGCTTTTAACAAGCACTCTAAATCAACACTCCAAGCATTCAAAGATGTAAAGACGGCGGTGTCTCATCATTTGCAGCCATCGGAAACTGTGATGCTGCAAGTGCACCGAAGTTTTCGCTCAAGCCTACTTGCACGTTACCTTGCATTTCCTACCATTACTTACCATGAGACAAATCTTGCGTTTCTAGCTCAGGAGAAAGTCACAAGGGTAGCTGTTTTTCATGAGGCTGCTCGCATCTCGTTACTCCTTGAGCCTTTGGGTATTGACCGTAAAGATATACAAACTGCGAAACCTTTTTTAAGTTCAGAGACGTTACGTCCGGACATTGGGAATCTGCTGGATGGTAATGCCAAGGGGTGGGTCGCGGTTGCGCCGGGAAGTGTTTGGGGAACGAAACGCTGGACCACCAGTGGGTTTGTTGAGCTGATTAAAATGATTTTAGCTGATGGTTACGGTGTCGTCCTAGTAGGTAGTAAAGCTGAAGAAGACGTTGCCGCCGAGATATTTAAAAGTATTCAGCCGACTGATGCTTTAAAGAATCTGGTTGGAGCTACCGTTTTGGAAGATCTGCCTGGGTTATTTAACCGGTGCAAACTCCTCGTTTCAAATGATAGTTCTCCGATTCATTTCGCCTCAGCCGTTAATCTGCCTACGGTCGCCATTTTTGGGGCAACGATTCCGGAGATGGGATTTGGGCCGCTAGGTGAGCACAGTACCTCTGTTGGTATCTCTCTACAATGCCGTCCTTGTAGTGATCATGGACCGATGACCTGCCCATTGGGGCATTTTCGTTGTATGAAAGATCTTTTAGCAGCATTGGTTTTCGCGCAGGTAAAACCTCTGCTCCAAATACCTACCAGATATAGCTGATTTTTTTACCTACTTCAGCCAATGGCTATTCAATATGGCGTTTACGGACTTGCACTCTCTAAGTGATAGATTGAGTTATTCGTGGGGCGAACTCCCAATGGCGAGTTCGCCCTTCATTTCTTCATGGCCTTTTGGTGGCCTAGTCTACCGTTTCTTCATTTTGATCGTGCCGTTTTCTTCTTTAATAACCAGTCGGTCACCGTCAACACACGAACCAGAAAATGATGCGCCGTCTTTGCTTTTACCGCTGATTGATCCAGCAGGAAATGTGTCGATATGGTTTGAGCCAAAAGAACGGTTTGAGACATTGCCGTATTCGACAGTGAAGTCATTTGAAGTTTCGTTTTTGATTTGGCAAGACGCGTAGGCGTTCGCGGAGAGACTGAGAGTAATTATTGTCGCAGCGATTAGTTTCATAGGTGATCCTTCACTTCGTTATAGAGGTAAGGCGACAATTTAATTCTTTTGGCTAGCGAACATCAATCGTAATGGTAGAGAGCCATTAGATCTGTTGTCTAGAGGCAACAACTCATGGCTCACCATTTTGTGCCTAAAGGACGCGGCACCAAATCGCCTTAAGATAGCGCGACTCTTCGACATTGATTAGCCAAGGGTGGTCCGGAGCTGCTCCCGATAGGTCTAGCACTTGAAGCTTTCGCCCGGCGCGGCTTGCTGCCCGGCGAACAGACGCAATAAAGTCTTCTTCGCTGATCAGACCGCTGCATGAGCAAGTAAGCAGATACCCACCAGGTCGGATCAGTTTCATGGTGCCAGCATTCATGGATGTATATTGACCTAGGGCAGCTGGAATATCGTCCTTGTTACGAGTTTGCTTCGCAGGGTCGAGAATGATGACGTCGTATTGTTCGTTCTTGCGGTGCTCTTCTTCAAGCCACTTATAAATATCTTCGGCGACGAAGTCTATTTTTAGACTATTGATGTCAGCATTTTTCTGAGCGATCGCGATCGCTTCGATATCGAGATCGACTGCGGTCACTGAAGATGCTTTGCCCGGGCCAGCTGCATATACTGCAAAGCCACCGGTGTGGCTGCAAAGATCGGCCACTCGTTTTCCGGCGCAAAGTTTACTAAGCTGAAGGCGATTATCTCGTTGATCGACGAAAAAGCCTGTCTTGTGTTTTGATCCGATATGGACGTGGAACTTCAGGCCGTGTTCGTGCACGACAAGTGGTGCCGGAGCAGGTTGATCGTGGCAGTCAAATGATTCCTGCTTTTGAATCCTTTTTTCCGAAAACCAATAAAAATCTGCACCAGGAAATATCTTGCTATAGATGTCTTTGATGTCACTTCTTAGTCTAAAAGCACCTGCGGAAAAGAATTCGATGACTACAGTGTTATCGTAGATATCGACAATCAGTCCACTGATGCCGTCGCCTTCAGAATTGAATAGGCGCATGGCATTGGACGCAGCATTGATACCAAGTTCGTGCCGCATCTCGATTGCTTGGGTGATTTTCTTCTCAATGAAATCTCTATTTGCTGGTTCGGATTTTGAGGTTGTTAAAAGCCTAACACCAATGCGACCCCTGCCATTGAAAAAACCTTGGCCGATCCAACGACCATCTGGATTTACGACGTTGACGATTGTTCCAGGAGGAATGCGGTCATCAGGCTTCACGACGTTGCGAGAAAAAATCCAAGGATGGTCTAATCGGTGTTCTTGATTGAGGCGAACCGTAGGCATCACTGGGATTAAAGTATCGTTCATGCTGGTGCTTTCAAATCGAGGTCAATGTGCGGCTACGAAGGACACGGCGGTCGCGACCGCCTAGGTACCAAACTAAACCGGAAATATCCATCACCTAAGAATGGCCCGGAACGCTCACGTATCAAAAGCTGAAAACCACAAAGATTTCATGTTGTTTCATGAAGCTAGGCTGGTGAGGACCGGCTTCGCGATCATCACTATTGCCGATGCAGATGTAAATCATCGCAAATCGGTTTTTTGTTGGGATCCCCATTTGATTCGATTCAACTCGTTCATGCTAAGGCTGGGCACTCGACTTTGGACGAAATCACTGGCGAAAATGCATGGTTTCCTGGTCGGTTAAGATCGCGAGAAAAGTTTGGTAATGCTTCAGCCGAAACTCTTTTTTAACAAGCTATTGGAGGAACCCCGCATGGATTTACAAGCGCATTGTGCGCCTTTGGTACTCTTTCTTGCCATCTGCCCGGCCTGCTCATCCGATTCTGGACTTTCCGGTGGCAGCGCTAAAAGCAAAGGAAAACCTGTTTCTAACGCTAATGCTGAATCTGAGAATCATAGCGCTGACCAGGAGCAAACCAGCAGTGACATTCAAGTCGAAGGCTCCCAAGAAAATGATAGCATGGGGACCGACGATGTAGGAGTCGATAAGACCGACGAAACCGTCAAGGTCACCAAAGATGACGTCTTGGTTGTCAAAGACCCCGTCCCATCGATTGATGAAGCAAGCAGCTTATCAAACCTAAGCGGTTCGGAGATTATCATCGTCCGCCGCCTCCCCAACACGACCGCGTCCATGTCATACTTCTACTATGCAGAGAACGACAGTGTGCGTGCCCGCGGAATTAATTTAGCTATCAATCACAACATTGATCCAAATTTTACGATATTTCCTAAGACTCTGGAAACAGTTGACTACTTTACAGCAATAACAGACTTAAGGAGCGCACGCTGGGAAGGTTTCCTCGCCGATCGCGGTCGGGCGATCAAGGCATTTCTTAGTACTATCGAGGCCAAAGGAATCGAAAACTTCAATGCAAGCACCTGCCGGCAGTACCAGGACACCAATCCGATCAGCTCCGATCCTTCGGTAGGGATACCGGCAAGCGAACAAATCATGAGCGTCCTAAACGTTCCGACCGCCACTGGCCAGGTAAGTTACGAGTTCAGAGAAACATCTGGCACCGGCTGCGGCCTGTTGAATCCCGCTAAGTTTACCGCTGCGGCCGCCCATTTGTTGGAGCGTGCGAGAAAGGTCCGCGTTGCTGGCTTCCGCTGGCAGTCCCCAGGTGCGGCCTACCAGAGCACAGCTGTCTGTCCGGTTGTTTATCAGCCTATCTGCGGCCTCTAGTCGGACTTTAGCTGGATTCGTTTCTTCTATGAAAAAAGAGAGTCGGAATCGCATCAGAGGAAACTTGGCAGGTTTTACTGGCGGTTAATTTGATCAATATGCACTGTTTCTTTTAGGCCAAATTTTCGGTGATTCGCACATGCGGAAAAGTCCAATTCGAAGCAACGCAGTGCGATGTGACCGTTTGTCATTAGATCTGTATTCCCGTATAACGAATCGCCAATAATCGGATGTTGTCTTTTTGCTAATTCAAAACGCAGTTGATGCGATCTGCCTGTTAGCGGCTGCAAGTTCCAAACTGCTACCTGCATGTTCAGTAATGTTATTCGTTCAATCAATTTAGCATTGGTCTTTGCCGGCTTGCCATGTGGGGCTTCAAAAGATCTTTTCTTTCCGCGTTGGATAGTGCTTTCCCAGAGGGTCCAAATTCCTAACGCGGGAAAATCTAAACTATCCCTGGTCCAAGCTTCATATGTTTTCACGACTTCGTGCTGTTCAAACCATCTGTTGGCGGCTTTGTGGGCTTCAGCGGTTTTTGCGAAAAGTATTAGTCCTGAGACTTCCAGATCAAGACGGTGGACTGGCCAGATTTTGCAGCTAAGTTGTTTTTCAAGGTGTTTTCCCAGACATGGCCGAGTGTCATCCTCGCCCTGACGAGATGGCACACTCAGCCATCCGGAGGGTTTATCAACCATGAGGAAATGGTCATTTTCGAAAACAATTTTAATCTGCACAGAGGATGTATTTGGTTGCAACGTTTATCCTGCAGACTTGTCTATTACATAGTTCCGAACATGCGGTCACCAGCATCACCTAAGCCGGGAACGATGTATTTTTTCTCGTTCAACGCGCGGTCGAGCGCTGCTGTATAGATTGGGACATTGGGAAAATGATCGTGAACGAATTTCACGCCTTCAGGTGCGGCTAGTAAGCAAACAAAACGTAGAGATTTTGGCTTGCGTTCAAGCACTCGCTCAATTGCAGCAACAGCAGAGTGGCCAGTTGCAAGCATTGGGTCGACGATGATGACGTCACGTTCTTCGATTTTTGGCGGAAGTTTGCAGTAATATTCTACCGCAACGAGCGTTTTTGGATCGCGGTAAAGGCCGATGTGTCCAACATGTGCAGCTGGAATTAATCGTAGCATGCCGTCTAGAATGCCGTTGCCCGCTCGCAAGATTGAAACAAGAACCAATTCGCGGCCTTTGAGGACTGGAGCATCCATAGTCTCAAGTGGTGTTTCAATTTTTTCTAGAGAAAGCGGCAGATCTCTTGTTACTTCATACGCAAGCAGCATAGCAATCTCGCCGGCTAGACGGCGGAATTTGCCGCTGGACGTGGATTTTTTCCGCATAATAGTCAGTTTGTGCTGAACAAGCGGATGGCCAATGACTGTAAGATTCGGGTGCATAGATGGAACTCCAAAGGATTAGAATACGGTACCGTCACTGACGATTGTTAAAGGCGGGTTTCCACCAGGTCTTTTCTCTGCTGCGATCTTTCGACCAGCGCTCCATGTACCGCCTTCTAATACAGATACAAGCGGTAATTCGAGAGCTGACTTTCCAAGTTTTTTCCTGATGCCGTCGGCAATGATATCAAGCAAGGCAACAGTCAGGGCGCGCCACTCGACTATGAGCTCACTATCGGGCTTATGTTTTTCTTTTTCTAATGCGGGATTTTTAAGAGAGATCAGACCTGAGTCGATCATGAGTCCGCCGTTTCGGTATTCGGCGAGACCAGTAAGTTCGTCAAGGCTTGTCACTTCCAGTCCAGCTTCTTGAATGGGTTCGATGATTGAATAAGTCAACCACTGCGACAGCTTGTGAAACGGTATATGGCCGACGGATGGTCCATCAGTTGGAATCTTTGAATGCTTCCAGACGTCGCCTAGATTTTTACCTTGCATCGAAATGCGACCGGGCCAAATCGGACCGAGAGCGTCTAAAATTGTTGTTAAAACTTTGCGTGCGGAAATCTTGCCATTGGCCGAGACAGAGTCAAAGTAGTCGAATAAACCACCTAATCTGATTGATTGACCAGCCATGAAGTAGGTCTTTTGCTGTTGCAGCGTATTACCGAGACGGTGAAGAAGGCTTAGACGCCCATCAAATCCTTGCATCGGATTCTTTGGTCCGGTCTGAAAGTATGCGCTGAGCATTTTTTTATCGATGTTACTCAGGCCAATTTGATCGACTGTGTAAGGAGCATCGGGATCGCTCGCAAAACCACCGTCGACAAACATGTGATAACTTGCAACAGCCAAGCCTTCCGACCGACTGTAAGTCTTATCCGTGCCGTCTTCTTTGAAACTCCATTTATCACCAGCACCGGCATCGAGCAACACGCTGACAATCGCTAGTTCGATTTTGGAACGCGCGATGTCTTCAGTGGTAGCCCCGGCGAGTTTCTGATCGAGCGTAGCGTTGCGATTGACACCGCCGGCGTTGAAATGCCGCCACCGACTATGAAACGGCACCTCAAGAGTCGGGTAGTTAGCTTTGATAACTTTTTCCACGTAACTGACTACGTCAGGGATTTTTTCCTCGTGAAAAGCGAAGTGCTCAAGCTTGTTTTTTTTAGCGAGACCCAGAAGAAAAGTCGCCTGTTCGCGTACCGCTTCTGGACTTCGTAGATAATTTAACGTTTCTTTAGTTTCCATGACTATCACCCGTTAACAACAATCAATCGTCTAGACCGCGACCCTTTTTCTTTTTTAGTTCTGTCTCATCGGGCGAGACTTTTGTTGAAAAGTATCCCGCTGCGACTTTCGCATCCATCTCGACTTGGGCATCCTTAGGAATTAACCCAGCGGGAATGGAAACGCGTTCGCCAACAGTGATGCCGTGCTTAATCAAGGCATCATGTTTCATATTACTCATCGACACAAAACGGTCGATATGAGTGATTCCAAGCCAGTTTAAGACGTCAGGCATGAGTTCTTGGAACCGCATATCTTGAACGCCGGCAACGCACTCAGTACGTTCAAAGTATTTCTCGGCGCGGTCTCCGCCTTCTTGTCTTTTTCTGGCGTTATACACGAGAAATTTAGTGACCTCGCCAAGAGCTCGACCTTCTTTTCTGTTGTAAACGATAACGCCGACGCCGGCCCTTTGAGCGGTTTCCACGCAAACTTCAATCCCGTGCGCTAGATACGGCCGGCAGGTACAAATGTCAGATCCGAAAACATCAGAGCCATTGCACTCATCATGCACGCGGCAGGCAACTTCAATACCTTTTTGACCAAGTTTCGAAATGTCACCCATGAAATAGGTGGTCATGCCGCCAATTGGGGGAAGAAAGATGTTTAAGTCATGTCTGGTGATCAATTCTGGGAACATGCCACCAGTATGAATGAATAAGGCGCGACGGAGTTCTCCCTCATCGACACCAAAACGCTCGGCAATGCCTGGTAGGTACCAAACAGGATCAATCGCTGCTTTTGTGACTAAGATTTCACCGTTTTCGAGGAGGATCTTGCCATCTGGCTTCAATCTTCCAGCTTCGATAGCATCGACGATCTCTGGCAAGTGAATATGCGCCTTCGTGATCGCAATCGTTGGGCGAATATCCATGCCATTTGACAGATAATCTTTGAAAATTTCGCTAACAATATGTCCGAAGGGATCGATCGAAACGATCGTTTTGTTGTTTCCCCATGAAGGAAAAGGGCCAAGCTTTTCCGCCGGTGCAGTATTTGTCAGGTCCGGAATGTGCACGGGATTGAGCGCGCCTGAAGCGATCGCCAGCGCTCTATAGACAGCGTAGCTACCAGAGTGCGCACCGATGACGTTGCGATGATTCGGGTTCGTCACGGTTCCGATGATCGGCCCGCGCTTTGCTGGATCTGGGTCACCCCAGTTGATTTTAATGACCTCTGCACTAAGCTGGCCTGGGTGACTAGTAAGTCTGATGTGCGTTAGCGGTTTAGTTTTTTCCATTTAACTCATCCAATTCTGATCTGCTTGAGGAGCCCATTTAACGGTTACTTTTTTTAAATCTGTCCAAAAATCTAATGAACTGACACCAGTGATGTCACCATGTCCAAATTTTGATTCTTTTGTGCCACCAAAGGAAAACGGTTCGCGCGGAACGGGGACACCGATATTGACGCCGATCATACCATTGGTTGCTTGTGAAGCGACATAGCGGGCTGTAGCGCCGCTTGATGTAAAAATAGAGGTCGCGTTACCAAATGGATTTTTCTGCTCTAGGGCCATTGCACTTGAGAGATTCGGTGACCGAACGATAGTAAGAACTGGACCAAAAATTTCCACATCCGCACATTCAGTACCGGGCTTCGCGTTATCAATAATCGTTGGACCAAGCCAGAAACCTTTTTCATAGCCCTGAGGTGCTGAAGCTTTTCGGCCATCGACAACAATTTTTGCACCGCTTTTTTCGGCGCGGTCAAGAATGCCAGAAATGCGGTCGTAAGCAGGTTTATCGATAAGAGCGCCCATTTCTGAGCCGAGTGTCATTTTAGTCGCCGTGGATTTGATCTTCTCAATGATAGGTTCGACATCGCCAACAGCGATCATCAAACTTGCGGCCATGCAGCGTTGGCCAGCGCAACCGGTGAACGAATCAACCACACCTTTCACCGTCAATTCAAGATCTGCATCTGGAACAACGATTAAGTGATTTTTCGCGCCTCCTAAAGCGAGTGCTCTTTTACCATGCGAGCTTGCTCGCATATAAACAGCTTTTGCCGCTGGTGTTGATCCAACAAAGGCGACGGCTTTAATTCCTGGATGGTCGATCAAAGCATTAACAGCATCGACACCACCATTAACGATAGAGAAAACGCCAGCCGGATAACCAGCTTCGAGAATGAGTTCGCCAACAATCTGCGACGTCAGCGGCACTTTTTCAGATGGCTTTAATACAAAACAGTTGCCCATGGTGAGAGCGACTGGATACATCCAAAGGGGAACCATTGCAGGAAAATTGAAAGGGGCAATACCGAGAACAACACCGAGAGGCTCGCGGTTACTTTGACATGTGACTCCACGGCTGACTTCCATAAGTCCTCCGGCGTCCATATTTTGTAGGCTCAGAGCAAACTCAGCTACCTCAAGTCCTTTCATTACTCCAGCCCGCGCTTCCGCAACGGTTTTGCCAGATTCAGCAGCCGCAGTATGAGCCAGTCTATCGAGATGCTTAATCATCAAGTCGCGAAAGCGAAACAAAAATTGTGTGCGTTCTTTGATTGGTGTTTGCTTCCATGCAGGAAACGCTTCTTGCGCTTTGCTTACCGCCTCGTCAACTTCCTGATTTGTTGACAATGGAACTTGGCCAATAGCAGCACCGTTATACGGTGAGTGAACTGCCAGGTGTTTGCCTTTGGACGTGGTCCATTTCCCACCGGATAAGTTCCTGCAGATAGTTTCTGTTTCCGGTATCTTCACCAGTTTCATTGGGCCCTTCTTTGTTGGCTTATGATCAGGGGGGTTAATCGTAATATACTGAACTATTAGACAGTTTGGGCAAGTAGAAAATCCTTAATTTGTTGGAGACGACGCCTCTTTATACAACTTAGAAGAATAAATTGGGAAGTGGTCTCTTATACCAAATAAGCTCATATATATGTATGATGGATTAAATAAATTTAGCTGAGGCAAGGGTTAGAATAGATGCAAGAAACCAAAATTATTGGCATTAGTGGTGGTTCAGGATCTGGCAAAACCACATTTGTAAATCGGGTCCGCGCCGAAAGTGCGGGGGTTGATGTCCTGGTTCTTCAACTCGACCATTATTATCACGACCTGTCCCACCTGGCTCCAGAGGCGAGGGACCGCAAAAATTTTGATCATCCTGATTCGATTGACAGCAGTCTTTTGATGACGCAGTTGGCGGAGTTGTCGAAAGGACGATCAGTTTATCGTCCGACTTATGACTTTGCGACCCACACACGTTCAAAAGAAACCGTACAAATTTTTCCTGCGCCAGTCATTATTTTGGATGGAATATTCTCGCTCTATTGGGCCGAGGTTCGCAGCATTTTGAGCTTATCTATCTTCGTTGATGTTGATGATGATGTGCGATTTATCAGAAGATTGAACCGTGACGTTAACGAGCGTGGGCGAACAGTTGACGGGGTGATTCAACAGTACCTATCTACAGTTAAGATTATGCATGATCAGAATGTTGCTCCGCAAAAACAAGAAGCGGACATTGTCGTAAGATGGATGAAGTACAACGATCACGCTGTGTCGATGGTTTCTGGATTGATAAAAAATTGGGCAGGCATGGCCTAAGTCAATTTTTTGCTAATTTTAGTGCAGGTGATGACAGGAAGTCACCAAATTCTGAAATCGGCCTTACACCGACGATTTCGCGTATTTCACCGATGACACTGTTGTCTATGTTTAGAAATTTTAATCCGTAGCCAACGCCAAATTTTAAATTTGTACTAAAACGCATGACCTCGGCCTTAGCCAGGAACGGCTTTGAAATCTGATCTACCTTAGCAACGATTTCAATCTTATCGCCAATGCGGAAGCAGGTTTCTCCGGTTTTGAGGAAAATTCCTGTCGTCGATAAGTTTGATGCAATACAAGCAATGACCGATTGATCACTTGAAGCATTGGCAATACCCTTAATCGGGGCGCGTGGCGCAGCCCCTACGAAATTGTTGTTACTGCTATCATCGGGTCTCCTCTTCACCAGCTTTAGTGTTTAAAGACTTCCCATAAAAAAATCAGTAGTTTTGGTTAGTTATGAAAATGGTGAAACCGATCAATTTGCTGGTCGCCCGCCTTATAACATAGCGATTTTAGTTAAGCCTTGATCTATAATTCTGGCACTAAATCTTTATTTTAATCGCGGTTGTTGGAGGTGTCCTATGCTCAAGGGCCCAAAGGGTAGAGTTGTAGTTGTCATTGGTGCACTTGTTGGGGTGATCCTCGCAGGATTCTTTGCATTCAGATTCTACCAGTCGTCAAAGACTGATGGAGTGATTGAAGAAAATGAAGAAACTTCTGCAGAAGAAACTCCTTTGACGCAAGAAATACCGCTTCTAGCAGACTATGCACCACAAATCCAAACCGTTGGTGAAGACGGCGTTGTTCCTGACGCTGTGAAAGTTCAGTTCGCAAGACCAATAACGTCAGAAATTGTTGCCATCCCAGCTGATACGGTTTTTTCAATCGAGCCTGCTGTGACTGGGACGTGGCGCTATGAATCAAACAGCGCCATTATATTTACACCAACTGAAGCGTTTAAGTTAAAGACCAGCTATAGCGTCAGATTGGTTTCAGTAAATATCGACGGCAAAACCGTAAAACCTGATGAGTCTATCCAGGTCGAGCGTGTTTTTGAGACACCAGAATTCGCTGTAAAAAGAGCAAACCTTTCACGCATAAATTCCGTCTCAGGTGATCACGAGTTTGAGGTACTTTTTACTGGTCCTGTCGATTACCGAAAAGTTGGAAGTTTTCTACGGTTCTCAAAGGAAAAAGCAAACCTAACTCCGAAGTATTCAGTCGGGGGCTCTAAAAATAGCATCCTCGCGATCTTGCCAGCTTCGGCTATAGGGAAAGCCGAGTCAATCAGCGTAACGGTTAACGCAGGTCTGCCTTCATTGGAAAGTGGTCACAAGATTACAACGGCGAAAAATTTAAGCATTCAACTTTTTGAAGGTTCTGATGTCATCGTCAAAGGCATGAATCTTAAAGAGGGAACGAATGGATTCTATATCCAGGTTATCTGTAACGATGGAGCAAGAGCTCCGGATACCGACGACTCATATCAAAACAGAATTTACTATTATGATAATGAAACCCCTGACGGCATGTACGTCAGTGATAGATGCTCGCCGGAAGAACAAAGTGCGAAGCAATTCGTAACGATTCAGCCCGAACAAGAGTTCTCCGTTGTTCCGTCCAGAGGCGGTTTTCGCGTTTTGGGTGATTTTAAATTTGGCGAAACGACGCTGACGATCAACGCCGGTCTACGCACCACAGATGGCGGGGTTGTGAAAGCACTGAAATCGACAAAGTTTAATATCCCGAGAAGAAAACCTCAGGTTTCTGTCATGGCTCAAGGTCGCTATCTGTCGCGCGATTCCTGGAAAAACATTGCAATCAAACACATGAACACACCTGAAGCGGAAGTCGAAGTTAGACATATTCCCGCTGAGAATCTTGTCTTTTGGATTAGTGACGACGTTGAGAAAGCCACCGACCGAAACTCGAATTTGATTCTGAAGTCGACCGTCAAATTTGATGGCAAACCTGACACGCTCGCGACGCATGTGCTGTCCCTAGATGACGTCATGCCAAATATTCCGCGCGGGGTGATCGAATTTTCTGTGCGGGACAAAGCAGGAAAGTCCGCACCCGATCTCAAGCGACTCATTGCGACCGATATCAACCTCCTCGTCAAACGCGGCGAAAACGGTAAGCAGATAAAAGTCTGGGCGATCGATTTTCACAACGTAAAGCCAATCTCTGGTGTTGAAGTCAAAATGATCACAAAGAGTGGTAGAGCGCTCGCGACTTGTAACTCTGACAGCGACGGTCATTGCACTATGAACTGGGATAAATCAAAAGAGATCGATCCATCAGAGCCGTTCGCCATCTTAGCGAGTAAAGAGAGTGACCTGACTTACTTGAAATTTAGCGAACTAAAAACGGAAGTTTCTGAACAACTGATTCAGGGCCGTCCTTTTAGCGGTGGAGATACTCCGTATAAAGCAGCGATCTACAGTGACCGCGGTGTTTACCGTCCAGGTGAAACTGCTCATATTGTAGCGTTACTCAGAGGCGCAGACAATCTTGCGCCACCGGCCGATATGCCGGTGTTGCTCGAACTTTTTGACCCACGCGAAAAACTTCTAAAGAAACTCAACCTCAAGATAAACAATGCTGGTCTTGCGGATTCAGACGTCAAGTTTGAATCCTTTGCGGTTACTGGCAAATATCTTGTTGTCGCGAAAGCTGGTGATAAAGAAATCGGTCGCTACACGTTTAATGTCGAAGACTTTATGCCCGAGCGTATGAAGGTCGATATAAAAGCGATGTCAGAGAACCTTGCTCGAAATCAGGAATCTAAGTTTCAGATTGAGTCTCGCTACCTCTTCGGTGGTTCTGCTGCTGGCAGTAAGGTGGAACTGAATTGCGAACTTTGGCCTAGTAAGTTTACACCCGCAAAAAATAGCAATTACTATTACGGAGTCTACTACACAGACAACAAAGAGCCGAAGTCAGTAGCGCTTGGTATGGTCAATGGCGAGATAGGTGAGGACGACACGATCACGCTTAGCTGCCCAGTATCAGAGAAGAGTGGTGGTTTTGCTGGTAGTGCGTCATTGCAAGCAAAAGTCGCAGTCTTCGAAGGCGAGTCTGGTAGGAGTACGCAAAACACAGTCTCTGTCCCAGTCCATCCAGAGGCATTCTATGTTGGACTTTCATCAGGAATGAAAAGTTTGCAGAAAGGTGACGCCTTTGTTTTTGAAGGGGTGATCGTCGACTGGAACGGTGAAATTTTGCCAAAGGATGAAGAGATCCAACTTGAGTTTGTTCGACTTGAGTCTGAATACGACTGGAGTTGGAGCGACGACGAAGGCAGCAGCTACAAGAGATTTCAGCGGCAAGTTACCGAAACTAAACTTCAGGTTCAGGCAAAGAATGGCCGCTTCAAAGGGTCTATTCCAGTCAATACCAACGCCAGTGGATTTCTTCTAAAAGCATCACTTGGCAAGGCGCGAACCGATTTGACGCTCGGTGGTACTGATAACGACTATTACTGGTGGCCGAACGAATCCTCTAGAGACCAAACTCCGAAGCCTCTTAAACCAAGTTGGATTCAAATTACCGGTCCAGAGATTGTCAAAAAGGGAAAAAGCGTCATAGTTGAAGCGACGATACCCTTCAAAGGCCGGTTGCTGTTAACGGCGGAAACGGACCGTATCATTGATTCAAAATGGATTGAAGTAGCGGCTGGAAAGACCACCTGGGAATTTGATTTAAAAGAATTTTATCCGAACGTTTACGTCAGTGCATTTCTGATCAAGGATCCGCACCTCGAATCTGCACAAAGCTTTATGCCAGACCGCGCCTTTGGCGTGCACTCTTTCCGAGTTGAACCTGAAGAGTTTTCTGACAGTATAAAAATTGAAGTAGCCGAAGAGATAAAGCCAAATTCTACTCTAACAGTCGACCTTGAGTTTCCGAAATCAGAAGCTGGTAGATTTGTAACAGTGGCGGCTGTTGATGAGGGGATCTTGTCCCTTACCCGCTTTAAAACGCCTGATCCTATAAAGACAATTTTTGAACCGAGAGCTCTTGGCATTGAAACATTTGAAACCTTCGGTTGGAATGTAATGCTGCCAGGCTCCGGTACGTCGAGCACGCACGGAGGTGATGGCAGCGAGAATGAAACTCCGGTATCACTTGTTAAACCAGTCGCTCTTTGGAGTGGACTAAAACAGGTTCCCGAAAACGGCAAAATCTCCGTTAGTCTAGAGGTGCCGCAGTACCGCGGGCAGTTGCGTGTCATGGTGGTCTCTGCCGATAAGAAGAGAATTGCTTCAGGTTCAGCGCAGGTATTTGTTCGTGATCCGCTGGTATTGCAAACATCTTTGCCGCGCTTTATGACTGAAGGAGACCAGTTTGATATTCCGGTCACAGTGACCAATATGTCCGGTAAAGCGCAAGAAGTTAGTCTTAGCCTCGATGTTGCCAATTTGGAGTCAAGCAACGAAGACCCCGCTGTCGCATTGGTTTCGGTTGTTGCACCAGAAATATCGAAAGTAAGCATTAATCTTGGTGCGTCCAAGACAATTGTCTTTAAAGCGACGACAATTGCAACGGGTGGTGCGGTGCAGTTTAAAGTTAAAGCTAAAGCTGGCTCGATTGAATCTTTTGAAGACCTGGATGTTCCGATTTTATCTGCAAAACCAAAATCTCGAGTTACCAAAAGAGTTGATGTGGCCGGAGATACGGTCGAACTTAAGCCGCAATTTGACGATTTTGTACCTGGAACCGAACGAACTTCAGTTTGGCTCACAAGTAATCCCTATGCTGATTCGCTTCAACATTTGAAATATCTAGTACAGTATCCGCACGGATGCATTGAGCAGACGACGTCTTCAACTAGACCACTGTTGGTCATCCGCGATCTTCTAGATCAAGTTGATCCAGCGACATTTTCTAGCGCTGGTGCGATCGACGACATGGTAGCAAAAGGTATAGCTAGGGTTCTTTCAATGCAAACCTCATCAGGCGGCTTTGCCTATTGGCCGGGTTCTACATCCCCAACTAATTGGGGGACAGCGTATGCAACTCATATGCTATTAGATGCTCAAAAGATGAATTTTCCCGTTGCGAAAGAGCGTGTAGATGAAGCGCTGAAATTTCTTAGTGATAAGATGGTTAACGGCAGCGTTAGATCCAAACAGTCCAACCACTACAATGAATTGAGTGAAGCAGCACCTTACATTTATTATGTTCTTGCACTAGGAGGGAAAGGTCTCAAAGCAGACACTGAAGCGTTCCTAACCGACTTAAACAGTCAAACATTGACAAAGGAAAGCCAAGTTCAAGAAGATAAATATCTCCTCATGGCAGCGCTGCATCTTATGGGTGATCACCGGTTTGCAGGGGATTTAAAGCACCCAGATATCTCGACTATTACAGGTGAGAGGAAAAACTCTTGGTCATTCTATTCCGACTTCCGTCGTCGCGGCATCATGTTGAGCGTATTTTCTGATCTCTTCGGGTCTGATGCCGCCGGCAGTCCCTTGGCCGATGTTGTTGCTGGGTACCTCCGCGGTAAGAACAGCGGCTACTACACAACGCAGGAACTCGTTTGGTCAGTTACGGGACTTGGGAAATTTGTGTCAGGCGGAGCCTCAAATTACGATGCCGAGCTTTCTGTTGACGGTTCAAAAAGAAAACCGCAGGCGAAACTTTCATGGATCGTAAACCGCGCTACTGAGAAGAAGAGTGTTACCTTAAACATTGGGAAAAAGGGTGAAGGGAAACTCTACGCAATTATTTCTAGTGAAGGTATTTTGAAAGCTGCTGACTTCAAAACAGGTGGCGAAGGCATCGATATCTCTAGAAACTATAAAAAGTCTGATGGCAGTCAGTTAAATACTGAATCTGGAGTGTCGCTCGCAGGCATCATCTACACCGAACTTGTTATTCGCAATAAGACTGCAGAGCGCATCGATAACATTGCTCTTGTCGACCGGTTTCCTGCCGGTTGGGAGATAGAAAACCCGCGGTTAGGGCGTGGCACAACGGCTGAGTTTATCGATACTGAACAGGTTTGGGCAGCAGATTACATGAACATCAGAGACGACAGAATCGAAGTATTTGGTGCTTTAAAGCCTTACGAAACTAGAAAGGTTTATTACGCTTCGAGGGCTGTATTAGCTGGAAGGTTCGCAATTCCTCCAGTTGAAGCTGAGGCGATGTATGATCCAAGAATTTGGGCGCGCGAAGTTGGTGGTGTAACTAATATTAAGAGTCCTTGGGACGAAGTTTCGGGCAAATGATAGGCAACTGAATTTTGACGACGACTGTTAAGATGGTTTTTTCGAAAGCGGCCAGCAGACCTCGTTTGCTGGCTACTGTTATTTTCGCAACGCTGCTCCTTGCTGTTTTTTGGCTAGTACCCCTTCCTGATCGTTTAGCGACGCCACCGTCAACGGTCATTAGATTTTCTGACCTTTCAACGGGGTTTATCTTTCTTTCTGGCGATGAAAAATGGCGTATTAATGCCGATATGGCGCGGATTGATCCTGATTACAAACGAGCATTAATCGCCTTCGAAGACCGCCGTTTTTATTTCCATCCTGGTGTTGACCCAATTGCGATTGCGCGAGCAACGCTGCAAAATTTTATGCAACGCAAAGTCGTATCTGGTGCTTCGACGTTGACGATGCAATTGGTTCGGGTTCTCGAACCGAGGCGACGATCTTTTGGTTCGAAATTCATTGAAGCCTTTCGCGCGTTGCAATTAGAAATGCGCATGTCAAAAAAAGAGATCCTTTCTGCTTACATGACCTATATTTCTTTTGGTAAAAATATCGAGGGTGTCGAAACAGCTTCCTGGGCATATTTTGGTCACAGCGCGAGCAATCTTTCACCAGATGAAATTGCAGTGTTGCTTTCTGTACCGCAGCTGCCGTCTAAAAGATTTCCTGATCCGAAGCATGTGGTGAAGTTGCAAGAGGCGCGGGATAAAATTTTAAAGCAGATGTATGCGGCAGGTGTTTTTGGTGAAGGTCAGGAGTCGCTTGAATCGGTACTTGCGGCGGAGGTGCCAAAGCGGTTAAAGCCCTTTCCTAGGGACGTGGCGCATTTGGCTTATTGGCTACAGCAGGCGGGGGCAGGGGCTGGAGATGTTAACACCACGATAGATCCGGCAGTGCAGGGGCTTTTGACGGATTTGTCATTGCGGGAGGGCCGGCATGCTGCTGATCAAGGGGTTCATAATCATGCTGCCATTGTCGTCGAGACGGCGACGGGAGAAGTCAAAGCAATCATCGGCGGGATAGATTTTTGGAATAAGCGGCCAGGATCGCAAATCGCTGGGTTTCAAATTCCACGGTCCCCGGGCTCGCTTCTTAAGCCCTTTATCTACGCGCATGCACTTGATCTTGGAATGATTATTCCTGACCGCTTGATTACGGATATTCCGACAAACTACGGTGGCTATACACCAAAAAACTTCGACAATAATTTTAATGGTCTCCTGCGCGTTGAAGATGCGTTGGCGCGTTCACTCAATATTCCATTTGTAAGTTTGCTGCAGCAAATCGGGATAGAGCGGTTTCTTGGGACCATATCTCAATTTGATATTACTAGAATTCAAAAATCTCCTGGGCATTACGGTCTTTCCGTTGCTGCTGGCGGCATTGAATTTACGGCGCTTGAAATCGCGGGCCTTTATACCGCATTAGCCCGTGACGGTTCTTTCATTCCTCTCCGTTGGTTGAGTCAAGGTAACGTTCAAACCTTACCGGTAGCAATGCAGGTGTTTTCTCCCGGCGCGACGTGGTTAACGCGAAAGGCGTTACGTATCAGAGATCGTCCGGATTTTCCACGGCGCCGCGATTTCACCAAGGTACCAACAGATGTTTTTTGGAAAACCGGAACGAGTTTCGGGCATCGAGATGCTTGGGCTGCTGGCTCATCGGGTAAATACACGGCGGTGGTTTGGTTCGGTAACGTTGATTACGCTCCAAGTCACGCATTAGTCGGCGCGGATATGGCCGCGCCTCTACTCTTTGATATCTTAGAGAACTTAAATGACACCAATAAACCAGCAGACGACGAGAAGCCACGCTCCATTGCTGATGTCGAGGTTTGCAGTTTTTCTGGACATTTGCCGTCGCACGCTTGTCCGCATAAACGTCTGGTCTCGGCATTGATTCATAATCTGCCAACCGGCGTCTGCCCCTATCATACAGAAATGGAAATTGAGACTGCGAGTGGTCTAGCTGTTGGACCGACTTGCCGTGCGGGTCGCGTCACTGAGCGTGGGACGTTTATGAATTGGCCGCAAGGTGTCCGGCGGTATATGAATACGGCTAATCGGTATCTTCCCGATTTACCGAAAATTCATCCAGCTTGCGTCCATATTGCGAAAGATGAAGAGTTACGCATTATTTCTCCCGCAAAGAATAAGGTGATGATGCTGATTCCTGGCTTAGATCCCTCTAAGCAGGAGATGTCATTTGAGGTTGAAGGGCATAGTGGTACTGAAGAGGTTTCATGGTTTCTTAATGGAACTTTTTTAAAAACTGTTCGTATTGATGAACAGGTGTGGTGGACTCCTGTAAAGGGGGAGCACGAACTGACCGTCGTTTCTTCTGGCGGACGCACAGCGCTGCGGAAATTTCGCGTTTCGACGTTAAACTAAGATCTCTAATGCTTTAGGTAAGTGGCTGATCGTTTGTCTATCTCGCCCTTCGCTAATTTAATACTAAGGACTTGTCACCTGTAGTATCTTCGGGAGGCTTGTAATGCCGCTTTCGACTTTGTCAAAGGTTGTAAATGACTATGGGCGTGGCGTAACAATCACCAGAGCAAAACTTTTTGGTATCGCAGAGATAAGGACGATTTCCTCAAATTTTAATTCAATGGCTGATCGCCTAGACGAAAGAGACAAGGACCGCTTGCGGTTCATTGCTTCGATTGCCCATGATTTACGTAACCCAATTGGATCTATGGCGATGGCTTCCGAGTTGTTGCTAAATAACCTGCAAAGCGAGGATAAGGAACTAGCAGCAATTATTTTAAGACAGATAAAGAGTCTCGACCGCATCGTGGGTGATTTGTTGGATACGACCAGAGTTGAGTCTGGACAACTTAGATTTGAGTATAGGGAAGTAGACCTCGGTCCAATTTTGATTGATGCAGTTGAGCTACACAGAACGTCGTCAAAAGCTCATAAATTGACGCTGATTGTTTCAGACGGGAAATTATCAGTTAAATGTGATGCCGGTCGCATTCTTCAGGTTATCAACAACCTTCTCTCGAATGCTATAAAGTATTCGCCGTCTGGTGGTGAGGTTCGACTCGAGGTTGTCAAAAATCACAACAACCTACTGATGTCAGTGAGCGATCAGGGTATTGGCATCGCTGATAATGATCTTTCAGGAATTTTTAAACCTTTTCAAAGGTCGTCGGCAACGATCGGTACCATTCCAGGTATAGGTCTTGGCTTGTCGGTTAGTCGGCACATTGTTGAGGCACACGGCGGGACTTTGACTGTCGAAAGTCAGCTTGGTGCGGGTTCGACCTTTCATGTTCGGCTTCCGATTGATCCCCCGTATATTTGAGAAGACTGACTAAGATTGATTGCGGCCAGTTGTTGGGCCGCCGGGCTTATTCCAACGCTAGCTTAAGGTCAGCGATAAGGTCGTCAGCTGACTCGATGCCGCATGATAGACGGACGAGCGAATGACCGATCCCTAATTTCTTTCGCAGTTCCTCAGGCACAGAAGCATGCGTCATTTTCTCTGGATGATTAACTAATGACTCTACACCGCCAAGACTTTCGGCAAGAGTAAAGACCTTCAATTTTTTTAGAAAACTTACGACTTCGCTGTAATTTCCTGTGTGGTCAAAGCTGACCATACCTGAAAATCCTGACATCTGTTCTTTAGCAAGGTTGTGGCCCGGATCTTTTGCGAGCCCGGGATAATAGACTTTTTTCATTTTCTTATGACTGGAAAGGAACTCTGCAACAGCGAGGGCATTTTTTTCGTGCTGAGTCATTCTGATTGCGAGAGTCTTTACAGATCTATGCAGCATAAAGCATTCGAACGGTGACGGCACAGCGCCGGCAGCGAATTGAATAAAGCGGAGCTGCTGGTGGAGCTCGTCGTTGCTGGTCATCAGTGCACCACCGATGACATCAGAGTGGCCACCGATATACTTTGTCGTACTGTGAACGACAATATCTGCACCGAGTTTGAGTGGTGACTGAAAAAGCGGCGTAGCGAATGTGTTATCGACAACAAGGATCGCTTTTTTATCTTTAGCGATCTTTGCCATAGCGCGGATATCGATGATCTTCATGGTTGGGTTAGTTGGCGTCTCGACCCAGATAAGATCGACTGGACCGGCAGCAGCAGCTGCTTTGACTTCTGCTAGACTAGTCATGTCGATAAAATTGAAATCCAGATTGTATTTTGCGTAGAGTTTTCTAAAAAGACGACCTGTACCACCGTAGACATCATCGCAAACAAGGACACGGGCACCAGGATTTAAA
The DNA here is from genome assembly GCA_945862295.1 of Pseudobacteriovorax antillogorgiicola. GTDB lineage: Bacteria > Bdellovibrionota_B > Oligoflexia > Oligoflexales > CAIYRB01 > CAMAXT01. Next base: position 62,901 of record CAMAXT010000003.1, on the reverse strand, counting down.
AGCTGCGCGACTGCCTGTTCTGCTGCGAGTCCAGAAGCAAACGCTAAGCCGTGTTTCGCGCCTTCTAATGCGGATAATGCTTCTTCGTAACCATCTCGTGAAGGGTTGCCAGCACGAGAGTAGTCAAAGCCTTTATGTTCGCCTGGAGCTTCTTGGGCAAAAGTCGTCGACATAAAGATCGGAGGCATAACCGCTCCGGTTACTTGTTCAGGGTGGGCGCCGGCATGCACCGCTGTTGTAAAAAAAGACTTATCAATGGCCATCGTCGTCTCCCTACCCTGTGTTTTAATAAAACTCTAGTATAGCAAATCAGACTTGATCGAGAATGGTTTTTAGTTCGCCTTTACGGTGCAGTTCGGCAGTGATATCGCAGCCGCCGATGAACTTTCCTTTGACATAAATCTGAGGAATAGTTGGCCAGCTTGCGAAGGATTTGATGCCTTCACGCAGATCCCAATCATCGAGGACATTGATGGTGTGGTAAGTTTTGCCATAGCTATTTAGAATTTGAACAACGTGCGCTGAAAACCCACACTGTGGTGCAGCTGGCGTGCCCTTCATGAAGACAGTGATGTCATTGGATTCAATTGCTTCTTTGATTTGCGCGTGCGCTTCTTTCTCACCCATATAGGTCAGCCTCATAATAGTAATGCTAGTCGGATATTCTGACTTCAGAACCTCGTTAACATAGCGGTTGACCGCAGTAGGCGTCAAGTCGGCCGGGCGCTTGAAATTACTTGCATTAAATCAGGTGGTTATACTGCATTGAGCGAGGCGAAATTCACAATTCCTGGGAGAAAGTGCACCTCGCTGCTATACTTCGAGACAATTCAATCAATAGCTGGGGAGTTTCAATATGCTGCGACGCACAGGATTAATGGTTTTATTTTTTGCGATTGTGAGTTCATTTGCAATGGCATCAGGTAACGATAAAAAGAAAGTTGCTGCACCGGAAATGGAAAAGGTTGAGTTTACGAACGTTCTCGTCGGTGACAAAAAAGTTTGGCAACCAGCTGATGCAAAACTAACACACGGAAAAAAATACGAGATCGTTCTCAAAAACACCCTGGCTGAACCCCATGGTTTTGAAGTGCCAGGATTGACCGAGGCGATCGTTGTTCTTGCAAACGAATCCAAGAGTGTCACTATCAGTCCAACAAAAGCAGGAATTTTTCCGTTTAAATGTCAGCTGCATCCAGCACACGTTGGTGGGACTTTAACTGTTCTCTAAGCTGCCTTCTTTCTTCGAACCGTAGGTCACTAGGGTCAATATTGCTGCGACAATCAACGTTGCCCCAGCGATTTGACCCATACTAGGTCGATCGGCAAACACTAAAAAACCCAAGATAAACCCGAAAATCGGCTCGCTATTGGTCATCACCGCTGCATGACTTACGGGTATGTGCCGTATGCAGTTGAGATAGAGGATACGGGCTCCAACGGGTCCACAAACAGCCGCGAGAGTTGACCAACCAATTGCTTTAAGATCCCAGATCAACTTAGTTTCAGACAGCATTGCAAAGGCAAGAAACACTGGAAGCATCAGAAGATTTCTTATCAGTGTAAATATTTGTGGGTCCCAGGTATCGATTGCATTCCGAGCAAAAATCTCCCCACCAGCAAACATCACGGCGCTAGCGACGATAAAGATAATCCCTCGACGCAAATCAGCACTTCCAGATAGCGAAGCTTCCAACGAGAGATCTGTTTGATCGATCAGGATAATGCCAACTACAGCAATGAAAGCCGCCAGCAGAACCTTAAAACCTAGGCGCTCTTTTAAAAATATTCCGGCAAAGATGATGATCAAAATGCCTTCCGTGCGGCTAACGAAAACAGCGACAGAAGCTGACAACAGTGAGACTCCACTAACGTATAAGATCCACGCACTACCAGTGCATAAGGCGTGACAAAGGAAGTCACGTTTCGAGCCTGTTTTGGCCAAAACGGAGGTGATTCCAGTTGTTGCGATGGGTTTGTAGGGGATAAGAAAAGGAACCGAGGCGGCAAACATAAAAGCGAGAAACCAATCTTTGCCGATAATGGTGATACCGGCCTTGGTTGCAATGGTTACAAGTGCAATAAGAGCAGCCGAGCCAGTTGCCGCGAGATACCACTTCAGATTTGATTGTTTTTGGTCTTCCGGTCGTTGAGCGTTATTTTTCATCGAAATCTATTTGCGCTGCATCGCCGGCATCATAGAATTTGCGTGCAACGATCTGACCTTTTTTTACAATGGTCAGAAAAAATTTCCCAGAATTAGGTACAGCTAAATTCCAGGAGTCAGGGGTGATTGGCACTCCGGAAAACCCACCTGCGTAAACTTCATAGCTTTTGTTTAGCGGCTGCTGAAATCTGAGTTTAAGTGACTTGCGAGCGCTGACTAGGTTTTTTTCGGGAGTGAGATCTCGTAGATAAGCTGCGACTTCGTGTGCTAATGCTTGCAGCTGTGGTTTCAAAGGTAGTAGAAGTGCGAACTCGTTTTCAGCTGTATCAGACTTTGGGTTGCTGCCGATTATGCGAAGCATCTGGCCGTGTTGGTCTGAACTAATGTGGGAGAATAAGACGTCTATAGGTGTGCCGGCGACCTTTCCGGTCTTTGAGATTTTCTGAATGCGCTCGATTTCTGAGATCACAGTCAAGATTTTTGGTCCCTGATTTGCGGCGCGGATGAAGTTAAACTCATAAGATTTGGCCGTCAAAAGATCGGGGTTACGGGCGGGTTGCTCAGCTTTTGGTTTTGACGGAGGGCTAAGAGCGATTGTAAAACGGTCTTCCTCGCACGTTACGAATTCAAAACAGAGAGTCGCGGTAATTGTGAAGTCTGGTCCATCCATGTCTACATAGTGTGGTAGATCTAAAATTGCTTCGCGAGGAGTCTCGTAGTGAAATTCCACGGATTTAATATTTAATGTGATGTTTGAGGTATTGCCGATAGCAATATCTTCTTTCGAAACAGTCCCACCGCTATTTGTTTTACCAATCAGTCGCCCATCAAGACGCACTGCGTAGTTGGCGACCGGTCTGCCTTCTTCGTCGTTGATGTAAACGTTGAAGTTTGCTGTCGTCGGATTTAGCGCCGAGACTCTCTGAGATCTGTAGGCAAAGGTAAGCATCAACCATGACATTGCCATCATGGTAAGTGTCGCGAAAATTAAAGAAGAAGGCTTCACCACCAAGTCCTAATTGTCTCAAGTTCTAGCGTATATATAATTATATCGGGAGAGGCGATTGGCCCGACATAGGTAAGAAGTACCTAGGGTAATTGTCCATGGCTTGTCAGAGCTGTATCTTCGTTGTGAAACTCTTTTGAACTGGCCCCTCTTAGTGTTGATGGTAGTTCGCTAGTAGATTACTGCTGCAATGTAATTATTCAGAATTGCCCCTCGTGTCAGCAGGTGACATGAGGGTTTTTTGCGTAAATAAGCTTTTTATTCGTGTTTACGGGCCCGTAGCTATGTTTAACAACACTCAAAGGAGCCAGTTCAAACATTTCTATTAAGGCGCGCCAAGCACTAACGGAGGCGGCGCAACTTGCTGTTTCCAGTCGACAGCTAGCTCGGTCACGTCCGTCGTCAATGGAATGACCGTAAGGTTTATGTCGACGACATCAGCCAACGAAATTGTCGATGCGGAAGACGTGTTGATTTCCGTAGAGGCCGGTGCACCTGCGCCAAGTCCGTCGCGGGGAAGCCGCTACTGGTAGATCAGTAGTGGCCGATCGTAATCCACTGGTTTACGGAAACAGCCGTTCGCATTTTCATAATTTTGGCGGTGCGATCACGCTGACATCATATCCACTTTCCACAGACTATATTAGTTTCGGACTAGTGTTTGGTTTAGATCAGGGGTATTCCTCAATGAAATATTCGGATCCAGAAACAGGTGAGCAAAAGCAAAGAACCGGGTTCGTATCAACGGTTGGTTATCATATGGGGTTGGAATTGACGCGCAGTCTACTTCTCACTGGTCCGATGTTGAAGGTTATGTTTGCAGAAGAGATGCCGTTTTTTTATGAAACAGGCGCTGTGAAATCTCCCCCTTACCGAATGCGTCACCTCTCTGCCGAGCTGGGATGGCGTTTAAACATCTGAAGTACAAATGACCGAGGTAGTTAAAACGTATAACTGATACTTGAACCGACCAGGATGCCGTTGATGCCAGAATTGGCACGGAAGCTGTTAACAAACATGCTGAGCTCGGATGATTCTGCCGTCCATGCGACATTATCGAAGCGCCAGCGCCAGGAGGCGAATACAGAATCCGTTCCAACCTGATTGTCTTGAGCGTCAAAGGCCCGTGGATCTTCTTTTTCGAGGTAGTAACGGTAGCCAATTGCCCCCGTAGATTTTTCGAATAGCTTTTGGTGCCATTCAGCCCGGAGGGTGTTTGAAATGACCGAACCAAAAGTAGTCTTGGCTTTGATCTCGCCAATGTTTTCGTAGTGGGCAGCCGCAACATGCACGGCACTATCTGTAGCTTCAATAAACTGTCTAATCTCACCACTGGCTGACCAAGCAGCTGGGCGGTCTGATCTAGATGTGAAAGAGTAGGCGCTGCGCAGGATGGTCGATGGTGTCGTAAAGTGAGTTAAAGTTAGACTGGTATTTCTTCCGTCGAGATCTTCAGGAGTGATCACTCTCTTGCCATCAGTATCAACAAAGTCTAGTACCGCTTGTTCGAGGTCGGTCTTGCGATGTTCGATGACTGATTGCAGTGTTTCTTCTAACCACCAAAGTCCTAGTCGAAGACCGACAAACTTGCTTTTGGAAAGCGGACTTTTATTGGTGCCACCTAATATGCCAATGGTGTGACCAATGCCAAAGCCCTGAGTGAAAGTACCTGAGGCGGAGTCTTCCTCAATCTTTGTTTTTCCTTTGAGCTGCTTCTGTAAAAGATCAGCAGGTTCTTTAAACAAGATATATTTTTTTGTTCCAGAGATCGCAGCTGAGGTTTCGTAGCCTTGGCCTTCTTTTAGAGCAAACGTTTTACTAAGGCCGCTGGAGATGACGTTTGAATCAACGTTAATGTCTTCGTAGCGTGCGACACCAAAAGTTGCACTTCCTGGAAGGTGTGAATCATCAGAAAATGCTGTGCCTGAGATGGCTAGTAGGATCGATGCGGTAGCCTGCTTCATTGTCATGGCTTAGGTCCCACAGGTTGGGCAAGAACCACCCAATGAACCACCTACGTCACCAGTTCCGCGCTCATTCCAAACGCCTGGCTCGTTCCGAAGAGTTGTGTGCAGTCCGTCGGTTTTAGCAGGATCCATCATCGGATCGAGTAGTCTTGTTTTGCGAAATTTGACTTGGGGATGCACGCAGCCACTTAGTGTGAATACGAGTACTATGAATGCCAATGCTGATTTCATAAATCACCCCAAAACTTTTACTTAAAGAATTCTTCGATTTTCTTCATTTGCTCTGCACTTGGATGTCCGTACATGCTTTCAATGACTGATCCTTGGCTGTCGATCAGTATAAGAGCAGGAAGGGACTTGATGTTCAGCGCACTGGCTAAACTTGTGTCAGGATCAATCCATGAGCTTGAAAGAAGTTTTTTAACGGTTTCGTTTTGAAACTTGAAGTAACCTTTAGCTCGCTCTTTTGTCTCATCGAGGCTGATCGAAAGGTACTTGGTTTTGTCTGATAGCTTTGTGATGGGAATCATATCTTCCATGACTTTGCTACAACCAACGCACCACGATGCCCAGAACTGAATGAGAACTTTTTTGTCTTTGATTGACGCATTTGTCAGGCGGTCGCTGCCCTCGATAGCCGAAAGATCGATCTTAGCTGGTAGTTTAATCGTTTCAGCTTGAGCCTGCATCGCAAACCCGGAAAGGGCCGCCACTACGAATAAATTTGTTATGCCCAGTCTCATTATTTTATCTTCTCAGCTAGTTCGATTGCTGCATCTTTGATTTTAGCATATTGGTCTTCTTCGTTTTGAACATGGCCGTCAGCATTGAGATTCATCGTCATAATAGTCGCTCTGGAAGGAAGCGCCGAATCTTTTGAGTATTTTTTCCACAATTTTGCTTCGTCATAGACAACGGTCGCATCCGGAGCGTACTTAGTAACAAAATCTTGGAAATCTTCGTTTTTAGAATCTACAAATAAATCAGTAAAAACTAAGATGTGCGCAATGTCTTTGCCCTTGCTTGATTTAACAAACTTCTGAAGGTCTTTCGCTTCGTCCATACATGAGATGCAGGACCAACCTGCAAATTGAAAGATAGCTGCTTTTTTGCCTGTACTCTTTAGAACTTCGCATAAGGACTTTTCATTTTTGTCGCGACCTGTATACAGAAAGGTTTTTCCACTGCGATTTGTCCCATCGAAAGTTGTTTTGCCTTGGGTAAAGCCAAGGCCTTCGCCGTCACAAACGTTGCCATCAACAGTTGTTGTGCCTTTTTTATTTGGATCAATCTTTGTGTCATCTTTTTTTAGATCGTCGGGAGTGTCGCTTTCTTTCGCAGGAGCCTGACCTTTTTGGGAAGAGCTACTGGCGCAACCGACAAAAGCTACTGCCATTACTACGATTAGACTTTTAAGAATTAGGCCTGTTTTCAAAGTGTCCTCATTTCCTTTATTGACGCTCGTTTCTTATCGGATTCAAGGTGTATGCCATGACCTGGTGATAAATTTATCTATATATTTCAGGATCTTACCATCACGGGTGAGGCACCTGACGCTGTCGATAAACTGGTCGGTGTTAGATATTTAGATATTTTATAACCGGAGGTTAGCTCAGTTCGACTACGTTTAATCAGCCGTTTGTTCGGCAGCAGCTTTCGTTTTGGAGACGATCAAATCGACAACTGAGTTCTCTACTGCCTCATCATAGAGTACCTCCATGTGTGGATTGATTCCGGTGCCTTCATAATGCATTTTGAAATTTTGAGCGGAAGCAAATTCACTCGAATGTAAAATTATTGAGTCAGTCTGGTAGTAGTTCAGCCAAGTCGGTGATTTCGAGAGGATCAACTTTTGTTCTTCAGTGTTGATATCTGCAGGAGCCTCCAAACATTCTTTGGGTACAGGTGTCCCGCCGAGAATGGCAGGGAGAGCATTCGCCGGTGTGCAACCGACTTTGCTAATAGCGTCTAAGGTCACAAGTCCAGCGAACGTTGTTTCCTTGGCCGCACCTGAGATTAGTTTTAAGGCGGTGTAAGCACCGTAAGAGTGACCGGTTACAAATATGACGGGATTCGGGAGGTCTTTAATTAACATTGCGAAATCAGCTTCCATGTCAGCCACTTTTTTAAAGCGAACTTTGTCCGGTTCACTGGACAGCACATAACTGATCGACTCAGGATCGAAGCCGTAACATGAAAGTAGGTATCTAGTTTCATTGAGGCCGCTGATATCTGCGACACCGGCCTTTGCTCCATCAAACATAGAAATGAGATCCATAGTTCTTGGGTCTTCATTACCTTCAGCATTTCGCGGGCAGCTGGTGTAGCCACCTAGAAAAAGAACAACTGGTGTGATGCTAGATATGTTGTCGGTTTTTTCTGTGGTGTTTTTTGGATCGTTTGAATCAATCGGAGCAACGTTCTTATCGGTTTCTTCCTCGACCTTGGCGGTGTCGATTGGTTGATCCTCTGATTTTTTTTCAGCCTTACCGCAGCTTGTAAAAAACAAAAGACAAACGCCTACAGACATTGTCAGAATGCGTTTTGCCTGGAGTAGTGTTTTGTCAGTTGTAATGTGTGCGCTCTTCAATATGGCTCGTTGCATCCGGGTTCCATATCTACTTATCGGAGCTTTGTCGAAATCTCTAAATGGATATAAAGTGAAGTTATTATGGTGGGTTGGTAGTAAAAAAGCCTCAAGCGAGATCTTGAGGCTTGGGCTAATTTTTGAGGAACAACTTACTCAGGTGCGCCTGCCTTCAGCCATTCGAGGACTTTTGCAGAGTTGGTTTTATCGGCATCGAACGCGGTTTTCTGCGCTGAACCAACCTGCGGCATCGTCTTTTCTTCGATTCGAGTTACTGATTTACTTGCCTTTGCAGCAATGCCAACTATTGTAGACATATCGTAAGAACCAGCTTTGGTTGTTGCATTATGGCATCCAGAGTTTGCACAGTTTGCGTTTACGAATGTTGAGACGTCAGCATACTTAATAGTAGTAGTAGTAGTAATAGGCGCAGCAGCCTCTTCTTTTTTGCTGTCTTCTCCGCAAGACATCGCACCGAGCGCAACGGCACTGGTTACGACAAGAGCACCAATAAAACTAGAAGCGCGTGAAAGCTTAAACGCCATACAAAGTCCTTCCTTAGTGGTTAGCTGTCTATAATGATACATCCACATCAATAGACGATGCAATTATGCCCTGGCCAGTGATGATTTTTGGGGCGAAAGTCGCAGATAGTTGTGAAAATTTTACCTAGCGACGACTCGTTGTGGACTAGACAAAGCACCCTTAATTGTTAGTCCGATTAGGATGATAATAATGCTTGATAAAATCGCCATGACTGTAGCTTTTTTCCTGCCGGAATCGGCAATGTAGGCAAGGACGTTATCAATCTCTGATAGGGGTGCTATGACCAGTCTTTCGTGGTGACCGTCTTGAAGAAAGCCGGTAACAAACATACCGAAGACCACGTAGTCGACAGGTTGCGCGATCTGTTGTTCGATGATGAACCGTTCCGTATCAGTGCGCTGGACAGTTTCTGTTTTCGTCTCCATCATCAGTCTTGACGCGACAGCGACCTTGATTGGCTGATCACCGATCGAGAAATCATTTGCTCTAATCCAAGACGGTTTTTTATCAACCTGCTTCCAGGTTTGCGTTTCCGCATTTAAAGCTTCACGAGTGATGATGGTTTGTAGCCCATCTTTGATTTCTGGATGCTCAGGGGGGTTAAGAAGGGGTCCAGAAATTTTACCACGCGCCTGATAGAAAACCCCGTATTCTGGAGTAACTGTGGTGCCGTCTTGGGGGTTGATCAATGGTGCGTTTTTGTAGATCTCTCCTTCGATCATTGAAATGTGCGTGAGATACACGGTGTAGGACAACATTGGTAAAAGTAGAAGCGTCGCTCCTGCGAGAAGAAAGCGTTCTGTTTTTGTGCTTTTTTTCACTATTTTGCCTCATGTAAGGGGATGCAAAAAAATCGTGGCGACCGACCTTGCCGACCCTGACGGCCGGCATATCTAGCACCTTGCGCCACAGTATTGTGGAAACCGATCTCTTAAGTCAACGGAGCTTCGAGTCCAATTAGGTTTTCATCGACATATTAGGTAGATGGCTCGATTACGTAGCTAATTTTAGATGGCAACTTAGACTGAAATCCGGCTTTGGCGGGTGCGATCTCTGGAAAATTAATCCAGGGATTCATGAATTCACCTTCTTTTCGTTTAACTAGGAAGTGTCCGTGCGGATAGTGCCTTGAAGGTTTACAGAAGACGATGGTCATTGGAGCCAATGACTTACTACTTTGAGGTCCTTTCACTTGACGCCATTTGTAGTCGATTTGGCTTGAGGCGTTTAATATGGCGGTGATCTCAGGGCACATGAAACCGTTGAGCCAGGCATTTTTTTTTATGCGAAAAAAATTAAGAGCTTTGTCGTAAGAAAGGCCTAGTGAAAAGGCCACACATGCCACTGCGCAACCCATTGGGTGGCGTTGCACTACCGCCCGCCGAAAGGCCGTTGGTCGCTTTTTTTCTTTGATTCTAATCATTTATATCTCTTCAGATCGCCTCATTCTTCGCAGCTCAAGGTAGTACCAACCCTTCCCGCATGTCCCTAAACTCGGTCGTGAGGACATTGGTAGCCTTTAATTCTGTGAGCAAAAACTACATGACGAACAAACTTTTAATTTCAGGTCTCTACTCAGGTCCAAGCCCTTCGGCGGGCATAGGTGTCGCCCGCGCAATTCGCGAATCCTATCCCAATATTAAAATCATAGGAATGGATTATTGGGCGGGAAGTTCTGGTCTGCACCACGATGTATTTGATGAAACTATTGTTCATCCTAGTTGGGATTTGATGGACTTAGATACGCACAAAACTTTTATTCAGACAGTTCTGGATGAAGGCGGGTACTACATTCCAACGTTAGATCTTGAGACTATATGGCTAGCGAAAAATATCGGCTATCACCCGCGACTGCTGTCACCAGCAACGTCCGCATTAAGGGCAGCGAGCAAACCCTATGCATCAGTCACTGAGTTTTTGCCTTTCGGTGTTCCGGAAACTCTTACGATCAATTGTCATGAGACCGAGATCCATGATTTCTGTCGTCGCAGTGCGTGGCGTCTTTGGCTTAAAGGTCCATACCACGATGCCAGTTTCATAGGAAATTGGCAGACTTTTTCCGCGCAAAGAAGCCACCTCAGTATGAAATGGTCTTCAGATAAGCTCTTTCTCCAAGCCCATAAAAAAGGTGTCGAGGAAAGCATCTGCTTTTCTGCAAAGGAAGGACAACTCCTAGACGCCGTATATATGCGCAAGCGTGTCACGACTCCTGATGGCAAGACCTGGTCAGGAAAGATCGAGCCTCTGGAAACATACTTACGAGAACACCTAGCAGTCGCCGTTAAGAACATTAATTGGAGCGGCGGCGCTGAAATTGAGTTGCTAAAAGACAGTGACGGCAAGCTTTGGTTTATGGAAATGAACCCAAGGTTTCCAGCATGGATCTTTGGTACGGCGATCGCAGGAATAAATCTACCAGCAATGCTTTTCGAAGCGTTCACCGGTCTCAAGCCAGAGGTGACGTCATCGCCGCGCAGCAATCAGTTCACCCGCGTGGTGACAGAGATTCCGGTGCTTGAGCACACGCCTCTACCTTTGGTTTCTGAGCCGCTGCATGGGCAAATTTCAATGTCAGGAAAATACGGCGCTGGAATGGCGAGTTTGGTTGATATTATCGACAAGGATTCTCGTGAGGTTGAACATAAGTTCGCTGCAGCTGTATCTGAGGCTGATGATTTGATTCTGATCTCTGATGTCGAGCCATACCTTAGAGACGAAATCTCTGAAGCGCGACCAACGCCTGAGCGATTGGTCTTACCGGGCATGCTGCAAAAGAATTTTTCGGCGATCAAAGAGTTTCTTATAGAAAATAAGTCGATCGGTTTTGTGGCCGGTTACAGTATTAAAACAAATCCTGACGAAGTGTTTTGTAAATCTGCTCGCAACGCCGGTATGCTTGGTGAATGCATCAGTATGCTCGAGGTCAAACGAGCGGTAGAGACTGGTTGGAATAAATCTGAAATTATTTTAAACGGTCCTGCGAAGTGGTGGCCGATGAGTATGGAGTCTTTTGACGGTCTCTACGCTGTCTTCGCCGACTCTGTTGAAGAACTTAAGCGCTTAATTCAATCAAATAGAAGCGACCAAGTCTGGGGTGTTCGTTTAAAGATTCCCGGTTTTAAATCTAGATTTGGCATTGAAATTGACACGCCGGCTAAATTCAACGAACTGTGCCAAGTGATTTCAGAGATCCCTAGCCATATTAAATTCGGCGTGCATCTGCACCTAGCCAGCAACCTTATCGGCAATAGTCATTGGCAGGATGCTGTTGAGTCGATGCTTGTTTGGGCGCTTAACATCGAAGCGGCCACGAGCAAGAAGGTATCAGTTATCGATATGGGTGGCGGCTACCACCCGAGAGATCTTTTCACAATTCCTTGGACTGAGATCGTAGCATTCATGCGGCAAAGTTTAGAACACGTCGAGCGTGTCATCATTGAGCCTGGCCGAGCGATGACGCAAGATGCGATGGCACTGGTAACGACAATTGTTGACGTTCGTCGTACTGGCGATCTCCCGGTTGAGATTGTTGTTGACACTTGTATCGCTGAGCTTCCTCTGATTGGTGTTTATCCGCACCGATTCTTTTTGCAGAAACCAGGGCAAACCCTGGTAAAAATCGGCAATGGCAGAACCAAAGTTCTTGGCCGGATCTGTATGGAAGACGACATCGTCTCAAACGGTCTTGATTTGCCAGATGACATTGCCATCGGTGACAGAATTATTATTGGTGATGCAGGCGCTTACGAAAGGAGCATGAGTTATGAATTTGGCCGCGGCGGTTATTGAACAAAATAACTTGATCATAAGAAACAATTGTCCTGACGTGCAGTCGCACGCGGGAAAGGATTGTTGCAAGAACGCACGGAACTGGCTGGTTGCTATGGCGAGGTCCTTTGATTTCAGCGTCACCGATGGGGCGCGCCTCGCGGGACCTGGATGGCTAAAAACTTTTTATGAATGGGGACCATCCGCATGGCCTGTATACTGGTGTGAAGCAGTTAGTTTGCCGGTTATCGATTGCGGTCTATTTCGAGCCTTTGCAAATCTAATCTTTGCTGCGAAAGGTATCGAGTGCTTTGATGCGCAGGTGCTACGTCTTCAGCAACAGTCCGCCACGAGTCATTGGCAAAAACGCTGGGACGGCGCGGCAAACTCCCTTCCTTGGGTTTCTAAGAATTTCGTCTATCACGAGATCTGTGCTGTAAAAACGTCTGACAGTCGCTGCGAACTTTACGATCCAACTGACGGTGTCTGGCTTGACGCAGATATCACAAAAGGTCACAACGGGCATTTTGCAGTACGCGTAGAGTCATCAGAAGTTTTGCAGTGGCAGCATCAAACCCTAGGAGGCTTTCAATGGGTCAGTCTTTAAGAATAAATGATATTAGTGCTGTACTGCCAAATACAAAGGTGGCATCGCCTGTTTCAAGAATTGCAAAGCAAGCTTTTGAAGTCGTTGCGTGTCCTTTCTTGGATGGCCTGAGCAACACATTTTTTAATAACAGCAAAATATTTGCTATTACCCTTGGCATCGCGCTCTTTGCATTCTCGCCTAAGCATGCTGCTGCAAGTTTTATCTGCGCCTTCTTAGCTATTCAGTACGGCCGCCTTTTAAAAACCGATCGTGCCGGCATTGTTGACTCATCCTTAGCAGTTAACGGTATCTTTCTAGGGCTCGCTTTGGCAGCTTTTTCTGCGAGTTTAACGTCACTCTTTGCAATGTGTCTGATCGCTCCAGCTTTGGTTAGTATGTTCGCGTTGATTTCGAAAAGACTTCTTCTACCTTGGAATCTGCCGATTCTGGTTTTGCCTTACATCTTTACTGTGTGGGTACTTTGGTATGTCTCGGCTGGAAGTGTTATTCACTGGTTTCGTTTGCCAGCGGGTGAGGTTGTCGAGTCAGTAAGTTTTGCAGCGTTAACGACCGCTTACTTTCGTGGCTTCTCAGAAATATTTTTTATTGAAAGCGAAGCGCTAGGCATCGTCGTGTTTGCAATCTTGTCTGTGCGGTTTTGGAAAATTGCACACGAGATTGCACTCGCAGCTCTGTATTCACTTTTGATTGGTTGGTTAGTTGGGTTTGAAGGTTGGGTGGTGATGAGCGGGCTGACGATCTTTCCGGCGGTGTTTGCGGTGATCGCTTGTGAAGCTAAGTTCGACAAACTCGATAAGTCTGCGAAATATCTGATGGTAGCCTGTGCGCCGTTCATGGAAATGGCAGCCTTACGGACGGGTTTGTTTACTGGGTTACCAGCTATAAGTCTGGCTTATATGCTTTTGGTATGGGGAGGCATTTTGATCCTATCTTACCGATCTCAAATGGAAAAAACGATGTGGAGGGCCTCGAGTTTAAAATAGGGGGCAAATTGACTTTTTTATTAGAATGTTTTAAAAGTGTCTCGACTTAACATGGAATTGTATGGAATCTATAAGCTCAAAACTTGAATCCCTCCAGTCAGCTGGAAGATACAATGAAATCCTGGCCGAAACCATTGATTCGCCAGCGTTTGTTGCTGATCTGCCGTCCATTCCATGGATTGTTGGAGCTCTCTCCTTTCTCGGTCGGACCGCGGAAGCTGAAGGGCTTTATGAGAGCTATGAAAACAAGCTGGCCGCCCCTGATCTGATCATAGCGAGATTTTTCTATGCCTTAGCTGTTTGTAGAGAGCGGCGAACGAAAACGGCGCAGCAGCTGTTCCTGAGAAATCTAAAGCAAGGGTCCGTTTGGATAAATTCAAATTCTGCGTCGCAAAGTGATATCGATAAAATTCAGTTCTATGTTTTTCAAGGTTTAGCATTTTTCCGGTACACCACTGGATACTTCCATCAAGCGAACTTCTGGGTTGTTAAATCATTGAAAGCAGCGACCGGCGGCAACTATGCTTATGGTGCTGCACTTGCTCATGAATTATGCGGTCATGTCCAACTGCAATTGGGACAGATAAGAGCAGGGCTGAAGAGCCTAGAGATTTCTGCAGCGAAAGCGCAGAAACTCGGACAGGGCGCACTAACACAAACTTTCGATGCAGCAAAACGCCTCTACCGTGCAACCTACGGTCTCACGCACGCCGATCAAATTGTTACCGAACTAAATGACGCATTGTTTAAATGCCGCTACGAAGACTCTTACACCAAAGCATCACTCTACGTACATCTCGCAAAAATTATGACTCTGAAAGGCGACCTCAAGGAAGCTTCTAAGTTGCTAGATAAAGCTAGTCCGCTCGTTTATCAAGTCGACAATCCTTATCTTGAGACGATCTATAACCTTGGTCTCGCGACCGTTCAGATGCAAAGGGGTAGTTATTCGGTAGCGCTTTCGATTGCTCGCAACGCATCCCAGAGAGCACAAGAGCGGACCCACATCCCTTCTGTTATTAAATCTCTTGGCTTGCAGGCGATCATTTTAGAAAAGCTCGGCATGCACCGTGAGCGGACTGGTATTTTTTCGACATTGCGAGTCCTCTCTTTCAAGACTGGTGGCTATGTTGCGCGCCGTATTCTTGCACGCCAGGAATATCAAGTTTCAGAATTCCGGCGTGGCGAAGACCCACTTGGCGATTTGATTGATGATATTCAAATGCGCAATCCAGGTGCGATTGAAGACATCTTTGCGACCGGTTGGATTGGTCTACTTCGCAACGCTCTGAGTATCGATCCTGAGCAGATGCTCATTGTTTTTGATCTCGAGCCTGGATCCTTGACTATTTTTTCAAACGGTCACGTCGAGCATAAAAAAGAAGGCTGTAGTCATCTTATTCGCAAGCTTCTATGCACACTCGCGAATGCTGGAGACCTGACGAAAGACGAGTTAACGGCTAAGCTTTGGGGCCAAAATTACAATCCTCTTAGGCATGATGCTCTAATATATGGGTTGATCGCCCGGACGAGAAAACTACTTGGTCCGTTTAGCAGATGGATTGAAGTATCAGAGGTAGGTTACCGGTTACAGGAAAGTGTAAAAGTCAAAAACGGACTGGTATCTTTCCGCCAAATTGGCGACCAAACCGGACACGACGGGGATGTTGATTCGCCTGTCGATCTAGCAGATACGCCCGTATTGTTAAATGATCTCGATCTGGTGAATGACCAAAAAGATGCTGATGAGAATTCTCGGTTGAGTGTCATTATGGCCCATTTAAATATCAGGCAAATTGAAGTATTGAAATGGACCGGCAGCGGTGAAAAAATACAGCCAAAGGATCTCATAGCCAGGCTGAAAGTATCCGACGCAACAGCAACTAGAGATCTTTCTAAGCTGGTCGAATTAGGTGCTATTCAACGATGCGGCTCAGGTAGAGCCACATTTTATCGATCCTCAGATGGTTTAAAGGAGAATGTATGAGTATTCTACGTGCGCTTCCAGTAGCTGCTTTTTTATTAGTCGGTGCAACAACATCGTTCGCTGCTGACGGCGGTGTTTATAAAATTCCGGCTGGTGAATTTTTAGAGGTTGATGTCCTTCTTCGCTCAACAAATGTTTATTGGAACGAAAATAATGGCCTCATCAGTTTAAGATACAAGCTACCAAAACAAATTGATGGCGCTGATCCTCGGTGGATCGAACTTGATTCTGTTAGCTCGAGTGACCCTTTAACTCTATCTGGACCAGAGAGCAACGCAACTTGTACGAAAGTGGCTAAAGACATAGAGTGCTCAATCTTTTTCAAGAAAAATAATCAGGATATTTTCCCTATCAACATTGAAGCAGCTAAAGCCTACGTTGCTTCAAGAAACTACTCGCCAGAAAAAATTCTTCTAATGGAAAAAGCTCAGCAATCTATTATGCATGAAGCCGCTGGTATTCTTACCGCCCGCGTTCGCAACTAATTTTTCTACTAATCCGCTACTAATCCGGATCCACCCGAGAGCCCGGGTCTCCCGACTGATTACGCATTTCAAGAACCCCCTGAAGACTTCGCGGTCTTCGGGATTCTTTCTTGTTTGGTAATCCGTAATTCGAGTGGACCCGGATTAAACACGGGTGGACCCGGATTAAATTGAGTGAAGCATCATCACTTCCCCCATAACTACAAACTATGATTTCTTCTTAGCTTGGAACTCAGTTGAGATTGTGATCTTGTCGGCGACTTTGATACCCAAATGCGATGGTACACCGATCGGGAAGTCTTCTATGTTAATCTCAGTAGCCGCTTTGACAGAGACCGTGTCACCAGTGAGACCGTCGATAGTGCAGTCACCAGTGATCGGCTTGGCGACGTTCTTAACGGTGAGTTCGCCTTTGAACGAGCATTTTCCAGCAATGCCGTTTTCAAATTTAACTTCAGAAAGAGTGAGGATAGCTTCCGGATACTTACCTGTTTCGAGGTATTTTTCGTGCATGTGCTCGTCTCGAAGGTCGATACCTGTTTTTATCGCCGGAAGCTTCGCATTGAATGTCCCTTTGAAGCCATTGCCTTCTACTTCCGCATTACCTTTTATGGTGCCGCCTTCACCTCTGATCTTTAGAAATCCTGGCTTACCAACAGCCAGAAAACCAACCGATGATCCGGATTCTACGACTTCATACTGCTGAGCAGCTGAAGCACTCTTTGCTTGCGGAAAAAACCCTGCCGCCGTCATTAATAGTGGAAAAATTCGAACTTTCATTTCTTCTCCTATAACCAATAGTGAAACATTAAGAAACCTGAGTGACCGTACGTATATGTCTTAAGATTTCGAACCGATCCGAAGGATCCTGAGAACTCGAAATGGGGGCGAGGATGCCAAGCTAAGCCAGCGGCAATTTTGTCGCCTCTTGACTCTTCAGCACCTGATTTACTAGTTTGATAATGGTAGGTGATATTTGGAAAGACACCTTTGAACGATTCAAAAATGACCTGACTGAAGCTGTTTTGAAGTTTCGTCTTAACGTCACTGACTTCTCGTTCGCCCGCGTTATACTCAAAGAGCGCTCGTACTTTTTCAGCTGGAGTCAATGCCAAGGACACAGAGCCGATCTGTTCCAAGCTTTCTACTTTCTTGCGACGAAGAAAGCTGGTCGAAACCCTCTGCTTTTCGAGAAAAAAGTATGACAAGTTTGCATAGGTATTTGAATAGCTACCTGGGTCTACCTCGTTCGGTTCTTTCACAGCAGGCAAAAACGCTGCTGACTGAGAGATATTAACTTCGATGGTTTCAGAAAAATAGGAGGCTTCGATAAGATTTTCGTCCGCTTCTGTTCCGAGGCCAATGTTTCGTCTGATGTAAGCATTGTGATCGGCAATGTTTAAGCCGAATTTCGGTGGGGTTTTTCCTGCCCTAATAGAGAATTTTTCTAATATGTCGTAACGCACAACCCACTTCGGCATAGTGACGGTTTTCGTATCGTATTCGCCGGCTTCATCACGCTCGTTTGCGACAGTGATGTAAAATTTTAGGGCGTCGCCGGCATAGCCAAGGTCGACTTCTCGCTGCATTACGAAGAAGTTTCCTTGAGAAATTTTAGAGTCTTCGTAGTGTACTTGGATCATTCGGACATGCCCGCCAACGAGTAACCATTCTGGAATGTTCACGCTCCCATGCAGAGTTTTACCTTCACCTTCGAAACTCCAGGTGGTTAACTTTTCTTCAGCAAATGAGCGACCATAGGCGGTGAGAGCGTCGCCGCCACTTGTGCTAACATGACAAGAGGTACAGCTGAAGTAGCCGTCTCCCGAAAACTGTGGGAATGCTTGCGCAACGTGGCTTTGGCCAATAAATAGGCTGAAGACAGCTGCAATTATAGTATGAGAAAAATTTTTGATGTAGCTCACGGTTGGCACCCACCATCGATCCAGTTTTTCAATTTAAGTTTCAGATCCGGTGACAGAGCTTCAGAAAATGCCGGCATGTCATCAGATGCTACGACTGTATAAAGCAAACTCGCGCTTGCGTTTCCGCACTGTACTAACGCAGGACCAGTAGTGGGATTTTTAATATTTTCGAGACTTAAAAGGACGACGTGTGCAGCGGGATTTTCAGACCCGTGGCAACCGGCGCAACGGTCTGTAAGAATTGGTTGCTGGATTTCTGAGAACATAACAACCGGAACCTCTCCACCATCGCCGCCGCCTTCGCCATTGCCGTCATCGTCATTACCGCCGTTATCATCTTCGCCGTTGTTGTCGTCATCACCGTTGTCATCATCATCGCCATTGTCGTCACCTCCACCGTCGTCGTTCCCTGGGTCAGGTGTAGGTGATGGAGTAGGTGTTGGTGTAGATGTTGGGATAGGTGTTGGGGTTCCTGACCCTGGGTTTCCACCCGGATTTGCAGTGCCGCTTAGTCCAAATTTTTGTACGCAGGTTGTTGAATCCGCTGTAGCCCCTTCAGTGATCCAGCATGATAGGACTGAGAGTTCTGTTGGAGTAGCTTTGTCGCCGCGTGTCGGCATCGCGCCGCTTTCTATAATTGTGTATATAGAACTTGTAGATGGAGACCCAGCAACGATTGTCTTTCTAACGACGTTGTCTAGTAGGTCTTTTTCTGTTTCGAATTTATGTCCGCCAGGTTGCCTGCCGCTATTGTGGCAACTGGCACAACGGGCTTGGAATAAGTTCTGCGTTAGCCATTGGCTGTCAGTGATTGAGCCAGGTTGATTTTCACTCGGCGGTGCGGCTGTTGTTTTGACCCTTGAGTAGTTGCAGCTTAAAACTAAGCTCATGCTTCCCAAAAGTATCAGGATTGTTTTCATTCCTAAGACTCCCATTGACGTTTGATTTGGTTATCGATTGCTTATCTCGCCGTGCGTCAGGGTTTCCGCAATTGGCTCATGATTAGTTATAGGGAAGGTCACGACTCGTTTGTACTTTTGCCTGCTGAGATTTTTGAGGGGCAATGAGGGGGTTAATTTGTGAGTCATAGAATCACAATATTTCAGTAGTTTTAGGAGGATGGGTAGGTTTTAGTTGGTTTGGGGTGAAGAAGAGTGATGAAGATAGAAGGCTATCCTCATTTTCTAAAAATCGAAGTAAGCATGAAGGACGCTGAGAGTGTCGGCGGCGGTGCGGGTGCCAGTTTCAAAGCGGCGCCAGATTTCAAATTGGAGCCATGGAATCAAATGGAAATCAGCGAACACACTGCGCCTTAGGCTGTCACTGCGCGCATCGTGCAATTCTTCCAAGACGACGCCGGCAAGGATGCCGCGGTAGACATCAACGGCGGCACTGTACTCAGTGATCTCTGATGAAGGATGCAGTCTGATCGCTTGGGATTCGAATTCTGCGGCATTGGTTGGGTATTCTTTTTCCTCAACCTTTCGCCAGTTTCTTTCGGCCATTAGAATAAATTTCCAAGGCTTGAGGCCAACGCCGAGAGCACGCATTTTGATGTCGGCCTTTTCAGATTCGGTTTGCCAAGAACTTCCGTTGATGTGCCAAGCTAATGTTACGCCACGGAATCCGCCGTGGACGCTTGAACCTTTTTGCCGATCTTCCTTATTGGAGTAAGGGTCGCCCTGCATGATGGAACCCCTAATAAATGGCACATTCGGCGTCCCCCCGACTTCCACTGCTTCCGTCGTTGCAAACTGATCAAGTCCGATTCGCTCTCTGATCCAGAGCGTGTGATTTGGTCTTCTGACACCGTACATGGGTTGACCGCGGTACGCGCGAGCATAGAGATTGAGAGGGAGTTGATCGACCATGATCGAATATTTTTCTCGGAATCTTCTGCTATCGTCTCGTGTCGCTCTGATGCTTTGATCACCGACGCGACCAAAAAGCACAGCTTGATATGTTAAGTGCAGGTAGTTCACAAATGGTCGCACGCGTGCGCTAAGTTCGTTGCTCATCGGAAAGCGTCGCAACTCATCTTCAAAGTATCTTGTAATCACTCGACCATCGTAGTGGACATCGAAGCGACTAGTGTCGGCCAAGGGATCTTCTGGATTCGTAAACTTGACGGTGTTCAGTTCGGCTTGCGAGTAATATTTACCCCAAGCATTTCTTGGGCCCGCGCCGGACGGATCGATGTGGCAACCTTGGCAATCTAGCGTGCAGCGTCTTTCCAAAAATGGCCGCTGAGCACGACCGGGCTTATGGCAGCCTTGGCAGTTCTGAGCTTCATTAAGCGCTAATATTGGAGTGGCCTGAGCCGCCATCGAACAAACAAAATCCATGCTAAAGAAAAGAAAAATTAAGCGTAATGTTTGATGTTTTAAATAGTGCACACTGCCCCTTATGTTCTGCGGCCCAAGGATTGGCTGTCATAATGCGGCTAACTCTCGCCCGTGGTACAATGAGACGAAGCATTACCAGTTTAATTTTGCAGTCATAGTTATTAATTGGAGCATACCATCAAGTTCGCCTTTCTAACACTGCTCACCGGCGTGCTCGCTTTAGCGGCCTTCTTCTCATGCTCAAGAGACGAGCCGGAACCGCGCCAAATTCTCGGGCATACACAATTATTTAGCGGTATCGCTCACGGAACAGGTGCTGAAAGAGCTGAACGTTACTGCACCCGTTGCCACGGCGAAAACCTTGTAGGAGGGGCCGGAAAAGAGCCTGCTTGCCTGACCTGCCACGGAAAAAACTGGCTGGATGATGACCCGAACCTTTCGGTAGCACCTGCCGACCATACTGAAATCAAAGAGGGTTTCCGGCATCACCCGGGTTTATTAACCCCTTCACAAACATGCATTGAATGTCACGGCCCAGCCCTAGAAGGCAACGTGTCGAATGGTCTAAAAAGACCCTCCTGCTACCTCTGTCATGCGCAAAAATGGCAATAATATCCATTTTTTAATGGCATTGGCGCAGTTAGACTTATATAACCTATGCGCTGACAGAACCGGTCAGCCAGTCTACCGGTCGTATAAGGAATAAACCTGGTGCGCATTATCAATGCAAGGAATCTCGACGGAGATAAGTTTAGTTTTGATGTCCATCAAGGCGTCATTCAAAATCTGAAGATTCAATCTGAAACATTATCCGAACCCAACGCGACTTCTATTTCAAATAGAGCAGCACTTGAAAATCCAAAGCAAACCGACATTATCATTGATGCCGAGCAAGAGCTGATCATACCAGCCGCTCTCGATATGCACGTCCATAGCCGGTCCCCAGGTTTGACTGCCAAGGAAGATTGGAACTCACTAGCAAAAGGTGCTTGGCGCGGTGGCGTAGTTGCTGTCGCTGATATGCCTAACACGATCCCGCCAACGATGACCCGCGCTGCTGTACTTGAGAAAGCAGAGATCGCAAGAGCCTCGGGCCTCGAATTCACCTTACAGCTCGGTGTCGGTGCCGGAAACATTAATCAAGTCGCTGAGCTTCTCACGTCTCCAGATTTGCCACTTGCAGCATTAAAGGTCTTTTACGGTCGCAGCACCGGCGACCTCATGTACGATGATCTTAATAAGCTCGGGAAGAGCCTGCCTCGTGATTGCAAAAAGCTGATTGTCTTTCATTCTGAAGACCAGTGCGGCGTTGACGTCAATCAGGCGAAGTATTCGGGGCGGACGCACTCGCGAGCTAACCGAGATTTTGAAGTTCATTCGTTGATCAGAGATAGTGCAACGGCACACGCATCGACCAAGATTATTCTCGAATGGGCGGTGTCCTCCGGCCGGCCAGTTCATATCGCTCATGTTAGTACGCCCCTAGAGGTGGAGATGGTTCAGGCTTATAAGGCCAAAGGCCTGCCTGTCTCTTGCGAAGTGGCACCCCATCACCTACTTTTTTCGACCGATGATTACGAACGCCTCGGTCCGTTAGTAAAAATGAATCCTCCACTCCGCTCACGTGCAGAGAAAGAGGACCTCCTCAAATTGGTCGGTCAGGGGGCGGTTGATATCTTCGCCACCGACCATGCCCCGCATCTTCTTTCCGAGAAACATCAGGAAGTCGCCAAATCCCCGTCTGGAGTGCCTGCGATTGAGTTTTTCTATCCTCTGGTGTTTAAGATTGCTGAAATGACCGGCCTGTCTCATCACCGCCTCTTGGAAATGTCCGCGTCGCGTCCAGCGGAGCTTTTTGGATTCGATAAAAAGGGCACGATCGCCAATGGATTTGATGGCGACTTTGTCTGGATAAAGCGTGAAAACTTTTTGGTCCGCAACGAGGAAGTTGTTTCCAAGTGTGGCTGGACCCCCTATGATGGTTTTAATTTACCAATAAAAATAATGGGCACTTGGAATCGTGGTAAGTGCGTTTTTTTAAGCAAATGACCGGAATCGAGTAAGCTGTGTCGAGACAATTACCGCATGATAAGAATAACGGACCTGGAAACGCTCCACGCAGCGGCGGGTCCAGTCAGCGTCGCGGACAAAAACGCCGTCGCAAGCCCCAGGTTGGTGGTCCGGCACCTGATGAAGCTTCGCTTTTAAGTGTTCGCTCATCCCTCGATGATGCCGAATACATTGTTTTTGATATCGAAACCACCGGCGGCAACCCCGAGAAAAACGGCATTACCGAAATCTTTGCCGTCAAATACAAGAACGGCGAGCCAGGTGAAACATTCTATAGCCTGGTGAATCCACAGATTCCGATCCCTCCGATCGTGCGCCGCATGACCGGTATCAATAACCAAACGGTTCGTGACGCACCACTTATCGCTCAGGTGATGCCTGGGTTTATTGAGTATGCTGGTAACGGCATTTTAGTAAGCCACAACACAATCGGCGACATGAAGTTCCTCAGGTACTTTGCGAAAGCCGTTTGTGATGTTGAGATGGGCAACTTCTTTCTCTGCACCCACTTACTTGTCGAAAAATTGGCCAAAGAAGCTCCAGATAAGTCGCTCCGTGGGTTGGCAGAGCATTTTCAGTTGGACTCCGGTGATTTACACCGTGCTGAAGCCGACGCTTACGTAACGTTAGATCTTTTCAAAGTGCTGAAGGCAAAACTTCTCGAGCGCAATATTGTCTTGGTTGAAGAAGCTATCCGTCTGCAGGGCGATCTTGATTCGGGTGTCCGCTTGGGTTGGGGTGTTCCTCCAGAGTGTTTAGAGAATGTTCCGCAGCAACCCGGCGTTTTTCAAATGCTCGATTTAGAAAAAAAAGTTCTATTCGCTAGCAGCTCATATCACTTGGACCGTGAGATCAGAAAGATCCGCCTTTTTGATCAGCTGCCTCGCGGTTTGTTGCGCGTGGCATTGAAGTCGTATGACATCGTTTATGACCCGCAACCGACATTTTTTGCGGCGATGCTTGCTGAGGCCCAGCTTCTTGAAAAACAGAAATTAGCATTTGATCCCTATTCTTGGCACCAAAGGCTGATGTTCGGCATCATGTTTTATAAAGACATTGAGGGTTACCGGATGTTTGTTGGTAACTTTGAGCCTGGCGTAACGATTGCCGTCGGTCCTGTCCGTGACCGCAGGCAAGCATCAGAGTACGTCGAAGCAGTTGCAGCAGTATTTAGAAAAGAAGTAACGAAAGCCGGTGTCATATTATCCCCGGAAGAATTTGCACTTGTTAAGACAAGCCTCACCGGCGATTTAAAACAAGTCATTGATACCGAGAAGAGAAAACGTAAATCACTCAAACTGTGGTTTAGCCCATCGACTCGAAAAGTTCTTGATACGCAGATCGATCTTATGGAAGGTTTGGAAAAAGTCCCTCATCTCCTACGTGCGGAGTTGATGCTAAATAAAACAGGTGTTCTAGCTGTTGGCGAAGGCAAAAACCGAGGCAACTGGACGCTTTTTCCTATCGAAAAGGGCCGTCCACTCGAACCGTTCGCAATCAAAGGTGATCTTGATGCGAAGTTGCGCGAGCCCAAGCAATTAGCAAATTTAAAAGAACGCCTATCGTCGGCGCGCATCGGTGATACTGTGCAGCAGGGCGAATCCCACAAAATAAACGCCGCCCTTTGGATGATCTATAACGGTCGCAGTGAGAGCCGGTTCTTTCCGCTTCCAGAACTTGAAAAAGAAAAAGTCGAATTCAATTCTCCTCCTCCCCGAGGACCATAATGTCAGTGCGGTTTACCGACCAATTTACCAAGGGCAAGTTCGGAAGCCTGCCGTATAGGCATTTCAAATCGAAAACTACTGAACAGAAGTTGCCACTGGTTATTTTTCTGCACGGGGTAGGTGAGTGCGGTTCAGATAACGAGAGTCAACTTTGGTATCCCTTTTTTAACGATGAAACCTCGGTGTTCTCGCTTGCATCGTTAGCAAAATATCCTTGTCAAATAGTAGCCCCTCAGTCTCAGGACGATAACCGCTGGGTTGATATTCAAGATTGGGGTCAAAGCAGCGTCAAGCTTGCACCGCAGCCGACTGAGTCTTTGAAAGCAGTCGCTGCGTTAGTGATGAGTCTTCTAGCGCGTCCGGATGTCGATTCCCGTCGCGTCTACCTTACAGGACTTTCCATGGGTGCTTTCGGCGTCTACGAATTACTAATTCGCTGTCCAGAGCTTTTTTCTGCAGCAGTTGCAATTTGTGGTGGGGCCGATACGTCAGCAATTGCAAAAATAAAAGATATCTCTCTTCGAGTTTACCACGGCAATAAAGATAAAGTTGTATCCGTAAGTCAATCGCGTGCAATTGAAAGCGCTCTAAGCGCTCGACTTAAAACCTTTGAGTATTTCGAGTTAGATCAGGTTGGACACAATGCTTGGGAGTACGCGTTCCGTGATGACACTCTATTCCCGTGGCTGTTTAGTCAACGCAGCTAGTTTGAGTCCCCAACTAGGCACGACGTCCAAAACCGTCGGGGATTTTTCATAGTGAATTTCGTTTACGATTTCGGAGTTGACTTTTTCCAGCCGTTTTTCCTATTCTTTGCTCAAGATCTCTCGCACAAGGTTGAGTATGAAAAGAAAGCTAAAGCGAAGCGAAAAACCACATCCAAAAGCAACATTAACAATACACCGGATCGGTTTTACTTGGCGATTCATCCTAACCGCAATCGGGATTGCAGCTGTACTGGGTAGCGTTTGGGAGCCAGTTGCGGCAATACACCGCGGTGACGCTACTGTTTTTTATTTATGGTTTTTCCTATCTATTGCGCCGCTTATTTTCGTGGTTGGTCTGTTCGGCTATTACCCTCAGCCCCCGGAATTTAATGGTTTCGCGCCTTTTACGTCCAGTATGCTGATAGAAATGGGAAAAACTATTCTTTATGCAATGCCGCTTCTTCTTAGTTCCATAGCATTTGATAGTTGGATAGAAAGTCAAGGCTACGAACTTCAATACAAAGGTAGGCAAAGATCGAGACTCGACCGCATATGGGAACCTAAGGTTTTCTTGAAAGTACAGCAAACACAAATCCAAGATAAGCCTCAGGTCGGACCGAATCCGACAGCCGAGGCGACTCCAATTCATACGAGGTTGCCGCGTCAATTGATCTTGAAATACGATATAGCTACGGATGGCCCACCATCAGCTGCGCGTATTCAGGAACTTATGCGAATGAGGGGCTCGGTCGGATTAACTATATTTGGTGAAATGTCTGTAGAAGAATGGCAACGATTCTGCGCTGAAAGTGCTGCACTTCCCCAGCCGATGGAGCTCTTAAGTTGTGAAGGGATCAATTTGGGCGACTGATTTTCCGTCGCCCTCCAGCAAGCATTTTGCTATTGGGCGTGGTCTCAGGCGATAGCGATACTTACCAAAGTAACGCATCACTTTAATAAGCTTCGCAATTCCAACCAGGACAGTGGCACAAATGAAGAAAAAGCCTTAAATAAACGACAGAGCTAACTTGAAGCTGTGTTGTAATGGTCCTATAGATTCAAACGGATTCTTGTATTTTGACTGCCAATTTATTTCAAGCTCAACGGTCCAGTTAGAGTCGCTAAAAAAGCTTTTAGATCGTCTTTTTCTTCTGCGCCAATTTTTTTACCGAGCTGGTAATAGGCCATAAACTCTATAGCATCGTCTAAACTAGCGACCGATCCATTGTGAAAATACGGTCCTGTTTTATCTATATTGCGTAGAGAGCACCGAAGTCGTGAAGGGGTAGAACTAACACCTTCTGGCAAACTATTTTATGAATCGGCTTTGCGTATTTTAAAGGAAGCCAGTTCGCTTGGCATGCAGCTAAATGCCAACCTTTACGAACGAAGGCAACGTCTGCGTATAGGAATTTTTGAAAGTATTGCTATCTATGCCTGGCCAAGAGTTCAGGAGCAATTGAGACATTCGTTACGGTTGGTTGGGGAAGGGAAAGAAGCCCAAGAATTTGAACTTCATACCGGAAGAACAGAACATTTGCTTAGTCGGCTGAATGTCGGTGAACTAGATATCGCAATCGCTGTGGATCCAAGCATTTTACTAACACAGAAGCGTGAGATCCTTTTTGAAGATAAATTCTATCTATACTGCTCTCCGACCGATCAAGGAATAAAAGACATTGAAAGCAAAGCAAGGGGAAAAAAAACAACTGAGCGCCCGCTCTTTTTGTTTGAGAACGCAAGAGTCAACTTAGATGTTGATTTAAATGCAAGTTTCGCGGTTTCTCAGATAGGAGAGCATTTTATTTTCGAAACTCTCAATCGGGTAGATAGTTTTGAAGTTGCAGTTGAATTTGTTAGAGCCGGCCTAGGATTTGCGCTCCTACCGGAACATGTCGCTGCCAGAAACCCAAAAGGACTTTACAGATTACGACCCGAAGGCAAGGCACAGATACCGATTGCGTCTCATTATATTTGTGCCGTCGCACCTCATTCCGTAGCGCTTAGTACCCCATTTAAACTTCTTTGCGACGCTTTTCGCGCCTTTTGAAATCGGCCCTGTAACTATTGACATTTCCAGATATTCCTCAGGTTTTTTTCGGTTTTGCCGATAAGTTCTTTATCAATAACATGGAAACAAACGATATTTGCTCGGGCTTTTGTATGAGTTAGGGTAACCTTATACATACCAAATACACCTAGTTTTATTGATTATTGTTTTATTGAAAAGGGAGTCGACCTATGGCCGCTCATTGTCATCGTCCCGCGTTGCGGATTCTAAGCATCATTCCTTTGATTGCTTTCCTTAGTGTGATGATCATCGGCTCCGGTTGTAAGCCAGAAAAGAAAGAAGAAAAAGAGAGCGAACCTCTTGGTGTCAGCGACACTACGGCTGATGGCAAGAAGATCAAACTCATCGATAATGCCCCTCTAGTAAGGGAATCCTTGCCTGAGACCAATAAAAGAAAAACAGCACTAATTTTCTATTTTGCTGATACGGCAGAGCCGTACATGCAAGGTGCGGTTGCCCATGAGATTCGTTCGCTCCTTGAGGCTTGTAGTAATAAGCATGTAAACTGGGTTGCTTTTGTAAACTCTCATTATAGGAACAAGTCCTATCTTAAGTGCGTAGAAGGTAAATTCAGTAAAGAAAAGTACGCCATCGAGAATCTCGACGAGAAGATCAAGGCGATCAGCGACGAGAAATTTGATCCAACTTTGAAAGACACTGCCGACCCTCGCAAGAAACTATTTGATGCGGACTTGGCTCTTGCCCACCCAGCATCACTTAATAAAGCTTATGAAACGCAGCCGTTTATCCATCCTGAAATCATGAAAACAATCATGACCTTTGCAATGACAAAAATTTTTAGTGCAAAGGAATATTCGTACTTTGTAACGATTAAGGGGCACGGTGGTTCTAAATTCGCTCTAACTGGTTTGACCGAAGCGCAGCTAGAAAAGAAAGTAAAAGATCAAAGCAAAATTCTTAGCCAGATGAAATTTGATATCGTCTCAAACCTCAAAGAAGGTGAAGTCGGTCTAAATGTTACTCAAGCTCAAGACATTCTTCTTGGTAAACTCTGGCTTGGTCAACTCCGTCCTCGCGGAAAACCTCAGCATTCTTACGTAGCGGCACCAGCTCCCACTGGATCGCCAGCGTCGAAGACTCTCAATGCCGATATTCCTGGTCTCAATGCTGACATCCCAGGCTTGAACGCAGATATTCCTGGCCTGAATGCAGATATCCCAGGACTCAACGCTGATATCGTAGGTCTCAATGCCGATATTGTCGGGCTCAATGCTGATATTGTCGGCCTCAATGCTGATATCGTTGGATTGGGTGTCGACTCGCCAGGGCTTGGCGCTGACAATCACTTTGGTATGACGACGAAGCTTTATTTCGCCTCGCTCGGAACAGCGCTGAAGGCAGCCACTGTCGGTGAGTACAAAGCGGAACTATCCTTTTTGAATATGGAAAGCTGCGAATCGCGCGTTCGCGGTACCATCGGTGACACAACACCACTTTTAGATTTGGTTCGTTACCTGCGGCCTGCGTTCAAAGCGGGATATTCGGCTGAAGGTTCTCTTTGGTACCGTAGCTACGACTGGAACAATATTTATTTCCATTGGTTAGAAAAACCGACAGCACCTAATATGCAAAAGATGCTGATCGATCTCAGTACCAAAGTGAAAAACTTTTCTTACGAATAAGTAAATTAGGCAACGCGACGAAGCCAGAGGACGGAAACATCGTCGTCTGGCTTTTTGCCGTTCTTTTCCAGCTCGTGCTTCCACATATCAACATAGAGTGTAGTAGCGGCAGTATTCATTGGATATTGAGACTGAATCATCTGGCGCAGTACTTTTAGATTTGATCCGACAGGTAAGCCGTCTGAAAACGCCAGGACTTCATCGTTGATACCGAGATCAATAGACTTAAGTGTGTGATCGATCGTCGGTGACGTACCAAGAACGGAATGGCGCGAAGGTAGTGGTTTAATGTTACGTACACCTTCAGCGTTGGTTGAGATAACCAAAGGATTCGGATGTCCGCCAGACACATAGTGCATTTTATTATTCTGCATATCGAAACTGAGGCCGAGGAATGTCGACACGTGATGGCCACCACCTTGATGGTACAAGATGTGATTCAACGCACGAGCGTAGTCAGTAATAAACTCCGGCTTTTCGACACACGCAGTATTCTCAAGTTTCATTGCGCTCAATACCGTCCTGCATGTCGAAGCTACAAGCGCTGCTTGCACCCCATGACCGGTGATGTCGCAAAGGATAAAATGACAGAATCTCCCTGAAGGTGAATTTTCGAAGGTGTACCAGTCGCCAGAAGATTCAGACAGCGCTTTATGATAGATGCCGATATCGCAGAAGTCCCATTTAGGAAGTTGACCAGGTAAAAACGCTTTCGCGATCTCTGCTGCTTCTTGCAACTCGGCTTCCATGCGTCTTTTTTCCTGCATGTGT
The DNA here is from genome assembly GCA_945862295.1 of Pseudobacteriovorax antillogorgiicola. GTDB lineage: Bacteria > Bdellovibrionota_B > Oligoflexia > Oligoflexales > CAIYRB01 > CAMAXT01. The sequence goes on along the minus strand of CAMAXT010000003.1, from coordinate 33,536 downwards.
GATTCAAGCGTCGTGACTTGACCTGCATTGAAACCGAATTCTTTGGCTGTAATGAATGCAACGAAAATGAAGAACATAAGGTCAAAGACTGCTCTATTGTCAAACCCAACAAAGGTGTTGAAAACAAACTCCCAGATAATCAATGCGAGATATATACTAATCACCGCCACGAATAGTCTGAGACTCGCAATCTTGCGCGGCTCCACTTGGTTGCGCGTCCACAGACGGATCGCAAGAAGTCCGGTACCGATGCCAAAAGCTAAGCTTAGACCTAGGAGGTAGTTGGTAACTTGAAACAAAGTCGTGCCTGTGACGGTTCGCGTTCCATACCCAAAATCAATGACCATGATGAATACTGCGAACATGAGGATTGCATTCCAGATCCGAACTTTCCGTCGGGCCCTTGCTGCCTGAAAGATTTCTACAAAGAAATTTAGGAGGCAAGAAATAGCCGCGATCTTCAACATAAAGAAGAACGATACCCGTGGTACGGCGCCAAGAAAATTAGCGAGGAAATTACCTGCTAGCGCATTCTCTAATGTCACACAAATTGCGTAGAGCAAAAAGTTAAACAAAGCTCTGCGGTCGATGCTGAAGAAAAAGAACAGAGAGAAGACGACGAAAATAGCACCCTTGGTGAGTAAGAACAAAAGAAAGTATGTCGATAGTGCTCGTTCTTTGAAAACGTAAACATCGTCTAGTATGGTTTTGGGGCCAACGTAAATGCCGTTCGGATGGCGAATACCTTTGTCTGTTTTCTCGAGGCTAGCGTGGATGCCGACAATTGCTTGTCCACCGCTGAAGTCATCCTTTGAAATGGAAACGACAATTGCTGCACTGGAACTTTTTAGAGAACTACCGGTCTGCACGACTCTGCCATTTACAAAAACTGTATAGCGACTGTGTGATACAAATACCGGCGAGAACGCGAGTTCTTCACCTGATTTTAGCTGATCAGGAGTTGCCGTGATCGCAAAACGGTAAAAGATATTCCCTGATTTAACACCATCTTCGTAGTTTTTAAGAGTGTGTAAATCCTCCCTAGGAAGTCTTGCAGCGATCCATGGAGTATCGTCGAAGCTGGGATCTGCCCAGCAGTGGGGACTGGTAGCCGAGCATTGCGGTGGTAGTCCGAAATGAACTCGCGTCATTGCTTTGGATTCTGCTAGGTTCGTTACCAGTGGATGCTGTTCGATTTCCTTCATTGTATTTGAATAGAAGTAGACACCGTATACGAATGCGACGATGAAAGTTAGACTGATGGTCGTGGCGATGAGGTTTTGTAAATGATTCTGTGCTGCTGTGACTAGACTGGGTTTACTGCTCGGTTCGCTTTGCTTGCGGTCACTCTTTCTGTTGCCGGCAAATAGACGCTGCTCTAGCCATTCGCTGAAGCCGTTTATTTTTGCTTTTAGTTTTGACCAGCCTGTTGCCAAGTTTGATCTTCCAACATGATTAGAGTATTTACCTGCTCTTTTTATCGGCTATTTGACCAGAAATGTAAGGGTTAACAGCAGCTTAGCGTTTTTGGAGGACCTTTTTTGTCGTTTGCGTGTGAGTAGCCCTGCTAGATCTTCAGGGATTTCTGGCTAAGTTGCTGAAAAGTCAAAATGTGAAGTCCCGACCTTCTGCGACTACTTTTAGCCCCCCTTTTTGGCCACCAATCCGTGGTCATTATGACTTTCCCTATCAGCAAACTTGTTGTATTTCAGATTTTACGACGCCGACAATATTGGAATGCGCCATGCACATAGGTAACGACATCATAGATCTGCAGATAGATCGAAGCGACGACGCGCGGTTTGCTGAACGCACTATGAGTTCGGATGAACTCTCTGCCATGGCACTTCTAAAGAAAGATGCACCTCCTGTAGTTTGTTTTTTTGGTGTTAAAGAAGCATTCTATAAATCCATGCGGCAGGTTGATCCAAAGTATGCTCTAAAGCCCCGCAGCATCAACATTGACTTCAGTGCGCTCACTGCTAAGACTGTTGATAGCGAGATGCGTTTTTCTTTTTTCCGCAATCATGAATTTTTTTATTCCTGCACAGTTCCAGAAACTAAGGGTCATAGAATTAGTGCCGTTGCTATTTTACCGATCAGCGTAACTCCCGACCCGGATATTGAGTCGAAAGGCGTCAGAGAACTGGCTAAGTTAGTTCTCAGCAGTATTTTTGGCTTTCCTGTCGACGAGTTTTCTTTTGAAAAAGGTCCGGGCGGCGAACCGTTGCCACAGCACATTGATGACGAGCTGACCTATGCGATGAGTTTTAGCCACCACGGTCGTTACTGTGCTGTTGCGTTAGCTTCGGAAGGTGTTCTGACGGCTGCGCGTATCAGGCAACTTAAAGAGCAGCTCAATGATAAAACGGTATATTTGCAGATTGAAAACATTACGCCAATATCTTAGCGGGATATTGCAGCAAGGTTTTGCTCACTATGCGGAGCGCTGCGGGCAGCTTCTCTGGCAAGATACTCAGACTCTAATTTGATTAGATCTTCGATAATGCGGATGGAAATATCTCTCGCGCCTTTGCGTCCTTGCTCGATCTCTCCGATATGAAGCTCTCTAATGTCAGCCTCGACAGTACTGCCGAGCTCGGGCCACTTGCCCCAGGTTTTTTGCGCGTCGCCCCGAATGTACATAGTGAGAACTTTCGCATTGGGATGCTGCTGAATCAGTTCGCCAACCGAGTAGGTCGCTGAATCCGTTTGGACTCTGCCACTGCGCGAACGGCCGCCTTCAGGAAACATACAAAAGGTGTGTCCGTTATCCAAAAGCCAGTGAATCTGATCCATGGACTTCCTGCGTTCTTTTGCTCCACCACCGCGTTTGACGAAGATGGACTTTCCTAAATAGCACATAAATTTTAGCGCGAAGTTTTTCGCAAAATTTGCAAACTCCGGCATGTGCCAAGGCACACGTTTGAAATTTAGCATAGAAGGAATAGCCGGACAGATTGCCCAGGTGATGATCATTGAGTCAATGAGAGTCAAATGATTAGAACAGATGATAGTCGGACGGTCACCCGCTTCTGACATCAGGAGGTTTGCTTTGTCCCGTAACGCGGATTTATTGCGAATCCGGTAGCGGGCCATAAAGCGAAGAATCAAGACAAAGATGAATCCAAACCACAGGAAATTGACCCAAGCAACATAGTGATGCAGGGCCAGACTTCGTTGTTCCCGTGTATTTAGAGCCATATCAAATCTTGATATCTGCAGCGTTGATTAGTGAATGAGTTTCTTCAATAGATCAACAGCGTCGCCAACTGTTTCAATTTTATCTGCATCATCGTCGCTGATTTGGAGATTATATTTATCTTCAAATTCAATCAAGATGTCGACAAAGCGTGTTGAGTTGACTTTCAAGTCACCCAAGATCGATGAGTCGCGAGAAACACCTTTCATCGCTTCCTCAGCTCGTGAGTACTTAGAAATGATTTGAACAACTTCATTATAAAGTGCTTCGGTTGTCATCTTTTTTTACCTCCAGGATTTCAAGATGATACAGCTATTAACGTCCCCGAAACCAAAACTAGCTTTCGCTGCGTAATTGATCTCGGTTTCTTTTGTCTTAGTGGGAACATGTTGGGCGAAGTCTTTAATCTCTTCGTTAAAGTCTTCGCAGTTGATCGACGGATGGACAAAGTTTTTGTGCATCTGAAGAACAGTGGCAACCAGCTCAAGTCCCCCTGATGCGCCCAGAGCGTGTCCTATCATGGATTTTGTTGAGTTAATATAAGGAAATGCTCCAGGTCCACGTTCTAGCGCAGCTGACCAGTTGCCCAACTCATATGGATCGGCCATGGTCGCGGTCAAATGGCCATTTATATACTGAATATCCTTGGCAGAAATTCCAGACCTGGTAACGGCATCGCGGATACAACGGCGAACGCTGTGCGGGGACTGAGCCGTCATTGTTCCACCTTTGCGCATGCCACCACTGGTGATTGAGGCACCAAGGATCTCTGCATAAATACGGGCGCCGCGAGCTTTAGCGGCTTCCAGTGATTCGATTACGAGGATCCCTGAGCCTGCTCCTGGAACAAAGCCTGCGGATGTTGCGCTCATCGGACGCGACGCTTTCTCAGGTGTGTCGTTGAACTTTGCAGACAGAACGCGCATCGCGTCAAAACCAGCCCAGATGTAAGGACTCACACCTTCCGTACCACCGACAACCATGCGGTCAGCGTATCCCGCTTTGATCCGATCATAGCCCATGATCACAGCTTCGGTACCAGTGCTACATGCACTGCTGTTTGTCGTAACTTGATTACCTAGTGCTAGGAGCCCGGAAAGCTTAGCACTCACAGCACTCGCCATGGTTTGTTCAACCATCGCGCTACCGAGGCGGCGAACACGTTTAGCAATGACCGCTGGGTAAATTTTTTCTGCAAATGTTTCGATGCCGCCGATGCCTGTGCCAATGATGGCGCCAGTGTCTTCGTAAAGTAAATCTTCGTCCCATGCAGGAACTTTTAAGCCGGCATCTTTGAATGCATCGATCGCTGCCATGCCGGCAAAAATCATCGGTGAATTCATAGCTAGGAGATCTTCTGCGCGGAAATATTGTTCTTTGATGCCTTCGACGCTTGCCGGAACACCAGCAACGTGACAACCAAACGCAAGTTCCGCCAGTTCAGGTTGAAATTTTAAGCCTGATTTACCAGCTCTTAATGCAGCTTCGTATTCTTTTAATCCACGGGCGTTGGGTGCGATAACGCCTAAACCAGTTACGACAACACGTCGATTGCTCATAGTTTAACTCCCATTCCACACAGGGTGGCTGTTGCAGCGATAGTTCCATTTTCAAGGATGACGGTGGCATTTGCTTTAATCTTGCCGCGTCTGAAGTATTCTTTTTTACCGATAATTTTTACTTTTGATCCCGGAGGCACGGTTTTTAAAAACTCAGCTTGCGTCTCGGTAAACAAAGACGTTGTGGCACCAATCACTCCTTCGGGATTCTTTTCGTTTTCCATCAGCATATGCCAGACGCCGTGCGCAACGACAGCCGTTTGCGCCATGGCTTCAATCAGGATCACACCTGGAGTAACTGGGTGACCTGGGAAGTGGCCGCTGTAGAAGTCGAGCTTCGGGTCAAAATAATATTCAGCCGTGATGCCTTCGTTATCGATCGCCGTAATGCGGTCGATAAACAGAAATGGTTTTTTCTGCGGCATCAGATTGATGACGTGCTTGCTTAGCGTAGCAATATCTTGCGAGGCCATAACCTAGTCCTTTTTAAGCCGAGAGGATTTGTCGATGACCCCCCCACGTGCATGTGTGGATTCGGGATTCGGGTAGTCGGTATAGGCCATGTTAGCGAAACAACCGACGCGCGCATTTTTTACCGTGTAAATTGCTTCGTCGTCGACGAGAACCGTTGCATCACCGATGACGATGGATGAGCCTTCTGTTTTAAGCAGCCGACGAATATTGATGTCGTAACGAACAACTTTGTCGAATGGACGGATCTGACCGAAAAATTCAACCTCACCAACACCGAGCGCTCGGCCGGAGCCAACGCCGCCGTTCAGAAATAAAAATAGGCCAAGAAGTTGCCAAACAGCATCAAGACCGAGGCAACCAGGTTGGACAGGATCACCTTTAAAGTGGCACTGAAAGTACCAAGCGTCTTGCAAAATATCTTGTTCCGCCACGATCCGCATCGGGCGGTCTCTCTTGACTTCGACCACGCGGTCGAACATCAAAAAAGGGGGTGCTGGAAGTTTTGGCATTTCTAGCGACGGTGGATCTTTGATCAATGCGCCTTGAGTCAAAGACAAAAGATGCAGTTTCGTAAGAGATGGTGTCGTCAAAAAATCGCTGTAGTTCAAGTGAGCTCCTGAGAGTTAACCGCTGATGCTCTCGCCGCCGTCTGCAGTGAGAATTGATCCATTGATCCAAGACGCTTCGTCTGAACACAATAGACTGATGACGTTGCCGACATCTTCAGGGGTTGTCAGGCGGCCGAGTGGGTTGCGCCTAATCGCTGATTCAAGCATTTTGTCGCTACCAGGAATCATTTTGAGAGCAGGAGTTGGTGTGATGCCGGCTTGCACGATGTTGCAACGGATACCGTGTGGTCCGTACTCACGAGCGAGGCCGCGCATGAGGCATTCAAGAGCAGCTTTTGCGCAAGCAACGGCACCGTAGCCGTTCCAAGCAATGCGACTGCCTTCTGATGTTAAGCCAATGACGCGGGCGTCAGTAGCGAACATCTTTCGTTTCATGATCTCTTGAACCCAAGGAACCAGACTGATTGCCATGTTGTGGATCGTGCCGTTGATTTCTTCAGCGCCGAGGAGGTTTTCAAAGTCTTTTTCCTCGGGAGTTTTATCAGTTTTAGTTGGGGCAAGGTTTCTTAAGTTTCCGGCAGCAATTGAATGCAAGACTAGACGAACTTTGCCGCCAGCAAGTTTGTCCGCGAGTGCTGTAAGGACTTGGTTGACGCCTTCTTTCGAAAGTGCGTCGGTATTAAACGTTTCGATCTTGACGCCCAAAGCTTTAATGGCGTCGAATTCTTTTTGGATGGTTTCCATCGAGGCGCGGCGGTCTTTATGAACAAGGCATAGATTCATACCGCATGAAGCTAGTTTCTTAGCAGTCGCAAGACCGAGCCCGCTCGATCCGCCAAGTATTACTGCCCACCAGTCTTTTTGTCCGTATTTCATATTCATCCTGATTATTACGAAGTGACCGCGTTTAGGTCTCTCAGCTTCTGAGAGCCTGCTTTTTCAAAACTCCAAACGCTGAGCGCTTGGCATTGTCGCTTTAGATGATCGAAATGTCTATATATGAGCAGGCTTTTAAATGTAAGTTTTTTGTAAAATTTTCGAGGAGAATGGAAAAAAGACCTTGTACGTATTCTGGGCATGAACGGATTTGATAATTTATTCAGCGGGTTAGTAGAATGTGACTGATCGCGGCGGAAATTCTATAACCCACCAAATTTTATAGAGAAAGTCTCTCGTGCAAATGTGAGCAGTTTGTCAGCTGTTCGACATAACACCCTCGATTTAGACGATAGGCTTATGTTTCACCTTAATTGACCGCGCGCCAATCCCAGCGAGATAATAGGTATTACCAATCTTTATCACGCTGAAGCCATCCATGCTGATCCAAGGCTCTTTCTTTTGTTCTGGAGATAATATGCGCTTTAATTTCTTAATAGTAACCGCTCTGATGTTTACGATCGCCTGTAGGACGAAACAGAACGGCAGCGATACCCTAAGTGCCGGTATGGATTTAGCAACCTCTGGGGACAGTCTCATTGGCTTGACCTACGCGGATCAATTCGGAAACAGTTTGGTGTTTGTTGACGGCAAAAACTTGGCGTTCAGTGGACCGGATGGCGAGGCAGGTTTTTATTCTCCATATAAATACGATAGTTCAAGCAACCGCGTCGCAATGACTTTTGCTGAATGGCGTCTTTGAGTTCTATTTCGGTGATGACCTTAAAGATTTATTTGTTCCAGCAAAGGGTGAGAGAGAGCAGATACGATTTTCTCTAAAGTCCTCTGCTGACGATCGCAAAGGTGAATTGCTACAAATCGCTTCAGTTCCATCTACCGATGCAAGTACCGAAGGTCTTGCGCTTGATAGTGGCCGTTGGTGCTTGTGGGTAAAAAGTCCAGATCTATTTGGCCCCGATATGCGTCCAGGATGTATTCGCCAAATTGAACAAGAACTTTCTGGTGTGAGATGCCAAGTGGCGGCTGTAAAAACATCCCCACGCTTACTTTGTAACGCACGCTACGATGCCCGAACATTCAAGCGTGTGACCTGTATTGAGTCTGTACATAACGACACTAGTTCAGCAGGTTGCTTCATCAACGCGTCAACTCCAGTGGATAACACTGCGCGCCAGACTGACAGTTTGGATGATATCAATCGTCGCCTTGAAGCACTCCTCGCTCGCATGGACGCGGACAAAAAACGCCGTCCTGGTACAGGTGGCGGCGGTCAAACAGGTGGGGGAGGCACTGGCGGTGGTGTTACCGGTGGAGGAAATAGTGGAAATAACAGCGGCAACCCTCGTGCAGTAACGCTAGCTGATGTTACAGCCGCTGCAAAAGTTGCGAGAGCAAGGTTTAATCAAGACCAATCAACAAGAGACGGGTGTGAAGCTGCGGGTGCCGCTGCTAAGTAGACTCCTACCATGCAAAAATATTACTGCGAATTCCCAATCAATAATCCAAAAATCAGAGAATGTTTCACGGGCAGCGTGCGAGGAACGGCTCCCTACACCAAACGCACGTATCCTGAGGCCTATGAGTTTTGTCGTACTAAAGGATTGAACAACGACAGTCCAATGAAATGGGTCTTTGATAACCAAGACGCTGTCTTTAGAGCTGTAATGGTCGATAAAAATTTTTAAGAGTCGTTGCGGCGAAAGAAGCTGAGGGCGAAGTCAGTGTGTATCCCAAAAGAACACTAGACTCGCCCTCGTTGCGTTTCATTTTAAGCTGAAGCAACAGTACAGGGACACCGCATATAAATTTTTAGAGTCCCAAGGCCTGCGCCCCTCATTATTTTTTCAAGGTACTCGATGTCAAAGCTGACGCACCTACGTTTTAGTTTGATGCTTTTGTTCCCCCGTCTTGCCAGGGGTGCGTCCACGAGATTATAAAATTTGGATGTGCTTGAGGCGACATGACAAGTCGTTGTCTTAGCCTTTGACCTTGGCCTAGCCTTAGGCGTGATCGTGATCATCGCCGAGAGATATTGCCATGGACTGTTCAGTGTTCAGTCCTGATACATAGGTAACACTTAGTCCGGAGACAAAGGTGACACCGCCAAGCATTTTGCAATTGCACGGCGCAGCGCTCTAGAATCGGGTGCAATCGTCGATGCATGTCATGCGCTGCGCCTCCTAGACCTGCTGTCCAGGTTCCGCATGAAAAAATGAGCAAAAGGCTACGGGTCCGCCAAGGATCAAGATCACGCCAACGGCAATGGCGAAGTCAAAGTCCACGGGCATTTAGATGCGGTGGCCCTGAGCGACAGTACCATAAATTTTATGAGCGAACCCGCGGGAGCTAGAGTCGTTTTAGTGACGTCAGATCACTGAAAAAAGAAATTCAGAAATCAGAATCTACCCCTTCTTGAGTAAAACATGCTTCACCGACGGCACAGCATCTGTGCAAATGGTCCCTAAGACCTTATCGTTATCGTTCGCAACTTGAGTTGCACTTTGACGGCATTGCTCTCTTGTTGGAAAAGACGATGGAGCTTGATAGTGGGTATAAAGATCGGTGGCGCCAATGAGCTTTGTAAATGAAATGAGATTGACCCTGATGCCTGCTAGGCCGTCAACTGTACAGAACGTTGTAACAGGCCTATCAGCTAAGTCTTGAAACATAGTCATAACGTCTTGGGCAGCTTCTTCACATGCTTCGGTTGTCGCGAATTTCATCTCGTCCATGTTATCGATGAAATAGCGAATTGGGCTGTAGTAACGAACTGTGGCGCGAGCGTAAGCTAGCTTCCCTTCGAAACTGGCATCGACTACATGGCCCGGGAATTTTTGTTCAGCGGCATTTCTGATAGTCGCTAGAACGGTTTGAGCCGGGACGGTAAACCTACCGTAGAAGTCAAAACCAACGATCACTGATTTAATGTCGGAGGTTCCAACGGCTTCGACCCTTGCGACGTGAATTGAAGACATGGAATAGAGGCGGAAGCACCAACTAGCTAAAGGCTCAACTCCGTAGATGGTTTTAAACTGTGCGGTGCGTGCAGGTAATGCTGCTTGGCAAGCCTGTTCAGACCCAAAGCCACCTTCGCTATCAACGCTAGCTCTGCGGTCTTTAGAGGATAGAAACTGGATTCGTTCTTCAGCGAAATAACTGATGACACCTTCAAGTGAACCAGAATCGATTGTGTCCGAACGACAGCCATGAGCGAATGGCGTGATACCTGATCGAACTGCGAAGCGCTGGGCCGTATCTTGGACAAAAGCTTCACATTGAGCCTGGTTAGACCGGCTTGCAATGCTTTCCATCCGGTACTCGTATAGCTCAGCAGCTGCGGCTGACGCTGATTGGACTGAAAAACACGCGAGCAGAATGCCGAATATCTTAGTGATTCCCATGGGTGGCTCCTTTTTATTGTGGATCTAGCGAGATCTTAGGAAGCATAGGCATTTCCGTCAAGCATTTTGGCCCATTTCTCAGGCGGTTTTGGCGAATTTCTGCGAGTGGATTAAAAGTTTTGGTAGCAAAAAGATACCACCTGAGCGTAGCTGTCTGAGGACATTGCCTGCAAAAAGCTAGTAATTCCGGTGGGCGTCATGACGGCCGGACAGCCGGCACATACGTTGCTCTTAGTGATTTTAGCGGGATCCTAGGGCATCAAAAAAACAACCGGAGATAGTATGAAACATTTATTCATGTTGGCACTACTAACATCTGTTTTGGCCGGTACAGCGCTTAGCGCTGAAGAGTTTCCATCGGTCGGTAGTGTGACTTTAGCGACATTTTCAGCGAATGGAAGCGGGTGCCATGTCGGATCTGTAGCCGCTAACATTTCACCTGACAACCGCGCACTCACTCTTCTTTTTGATTCCTACATCGTAGACTCATCTGAATCTCCAAATCCGGTGGTTCAGAAAAACTGCGTGATCAATATGTCCCTCAAAGCTCCTCCTGGCAGGCGCTACGCATTTTTCAGTATCGACTACCGCGGCTTCGCTGACTTGGAGCTCGGAGCAACTGCTCGTCAATCCACCGAATACTCATTTGGCATCTCAGGACAAAAACGCATCGGTGCTATGGAGCTAAAAGGTCCAGTATCAGCCAGGTCAAAGCCGCGATGCTGATAAGACTGACCGTATTGTTGGCTGCTATTGTAAATAATCCAACTGACTGGAAAAGCAGCATTTAAAGTGAGCTAAGCAAATATTTGTTGAGTATTAAGATTCCCCTCCGAAAGCTTAACAAGTATAAATCCAAGAAGACTTTGTTTTCTGGGACTTTCTTTACGCACGCTTTGACCGAGACGAACCAATGAATAAAAAGATCGAGCAAAAGATCCTGAAATGTGCCCTAACGCTATTACCTGAGCATCTAGAAGAGATGACGTTGGTACTAGCTGGTAAGACAGGTAAAACCTCCGCTGGATTTCCCTATATTTCGGAAGAAGCTTTCGAACACTTTCAAAAACATGTGCCGCATTTGTTTACGGACGGCAATACTTTACTCGATTGGCTCAGTGCCTTTAGGTCACAGCTAAGCTTCGATGTATTTCAGCCTGAGGAACTGCAGGATATCGTTGGATCGATCAGGGTCATAGAGACAGTGATCTATACTGCAGCGATTACCAGCGTTCCAGATTGTTGGACTCTAAAATGGGTCCTTTCGGTTTGGAAAAACCAAGGTGCTTTAGATGTACTTGCAGGTGGAAGTGTGACCGCTTCTAAATTGCAGACGCTGCTTAAAGCTGATGACCGCCTTTTTAATAATGACCTGTCACTTTTGGTGGCGCGCGGAATTCTGGCGGTGACTACTGAAAAAATGGTTGAGGCACGGCCAGAAACTGGTCTTTTTATCGTAAAAAACTTCGCTAGTGTATCAAAAGATCTGCCTGCAGATGTTACCCATGCGTTTGCTGATGTTCTTGGAAAAAAAATCCCGGACCAAGACTCCCGGATTGCTGTTCAGCGGCATTTGCAGACGGTTCCACGTCAGAGTGAGAAGTCCGGATGGTTGCCGACGATTACAGATATAGATATGGGCTTCCAAGTTTTGCCGGTGGTTCTTGGATTGCGTTACAATAACCAAACCGATGACCTTGCCATTGGTAAAAAAATTGGCGATGTCGTCGTGGATCTTCCGCCTCCTGTGAAGGCTATTTTACGGGCTAGTGCGTACATTGATTCTAATGATTGCGTGACTAGACTTGGTGACCGCGTCTTCGCAAAAGGTCCTGGGCCATTTGGAATAATTCACGCCTATCATCCCTACATGGCAAAGCTCTCCCAACTGATTCAAGGCGAGAGCTCTGATGTTTGGGTTGAACGTGGAAAGAACGTTGCCGCTAGTCAAGACGCAAACCGAAAAACCTTCGAGTTAGCAAATCAAAGTCTCGATCTTTTTTGTAAGGAAACTAACTTTAAATATGCTGTTTTTATTGAGCACGCGGTGGGCCAAGGAGAAGCGACGAGGCAGAGGTTCAATAAATCACAAAGTAATCTTCAGTATTTTGGCGCGGATTTGGAAGATGCCGCGATCAATGCAGCGATCGAGCAACAAAAGGCAGGTGCCTTACCAGCGAACATGAAATTTATTCGCAATGCTGATATTGGCAAACCACAACTGGCGATTGAAGGCGTGCGAAGCGCTGGTGTTGACGTCAAACATTCTGTGATGATGGTCGGCAACGGTTTTCATGAAGTTAGAAGTCAAACCAATGAGGCTATGATCGAAGTTTTTCGCCAATACGCTCAGGCAGGAATTGTTTTGATATTTACAGAAGAGTCCGGCCTTTCGGATGCCGACCTCTTAGCTACTGGTTGGAACACCTATCATGCCGGCTTTCGCTATGTGCATGAGCTTTCCGGGCAAGGGTTGCGTCCAGCCATCGATAGGGGTGATGCCCCCGATGGTCGCTACAGTTGGGGCAAGTGTGCGACCATTGCCGGGTACCGGGTTATGAAGCAGTTCACGAGTCGCACGCGTAAAATTTTTCCGCATCCGAGGACCGACGGTTACAATCCGGCGATTAGTGTCAATTACTTTTGCGTTCCAGTCCTATTAGCTGATGAACTGGATTTAAAGGCCGAAAGCTTTCTAGCATTTTGACAAGCCTTGCCGCGTTTAAGGTCCTTAAGATTATGAAATCATAAGTCTATCCAAAGCTTTTGGCTCTGGTCGCCTTTTGATCTAAACTGGAGGTTGCTCCGGACGCCTGCTCAGACTATAAGCAGTGAAACCGGTGCCGACTAAGGTAACAATTTGATCACAGGAGTGGACCTTGCGATTCACCTTTTCACTGTCTCTATTACTTAGCGTTCTGCCTTTTCTAACAAGCTGCGGATTTCGCGATGGCTGGGGTGAAGACGAAGACGTTCGTTCTGATAAGACCGCTGAACAATTCTGCGAAGAAACCGATGGTTTTTCTTGGGTCGACGGTAAATGTCAGAAAGACAGTTTTCTTTTGGATGACGGTAGCCTGACCGAAATTCAATGCGAAAGGGTAAAAGAAGCCTATTGGTTCGCTGGCACTTGCAGCCACTATTCTAAATTACCTGAAGACTCATGTGTCAGTTTTTCTCAACTCATCTGGCACGGAGAAGTTTGCTCGATCAAAGCTAAGGTCGAGTGTGAGGCGGCGGGAAAATTTTACGACGAATCCAAATGTGTGTCTGTACCGCAAGTCGTTGTGGCAGATTTTTCGACAGGATTTTTGAGTTACTGTAACGACTCAGAAGTTGAAGGGTCGATTTTTTATGTCATTAAGGAGCTTATCAAGATATCTGAGAAAACAACTTGCAGTGCTGCTGCCGAAGTTTTAACGAATTCAGATTGGCTTGAAATTCCGGGTAATAGTCGCATTTCTCGTTTGGAACCTTTTTCTGGTTTGAACAATCTGCGTGGTTTGGAAATCAGAGGCCACAGCATTGCCAACATTCCAGCAAGTATCGCGAGCCTTGGCTCACTCCGTTGGTTGGATTTATCAAACGGTAAGATTAGCGACATCTCGCCTTTAGCGGGTTCAAAAACGATTAAGGATCTCTTCCTTGACGGCAATCCGATTGCAATTCCGGCAAATAGAACCGAAGCGAATTGTCCAACAAAAGCCGGGACGAACGAAGCTGTTAAGGCATTCTGCTTAAAAACCCCTTGATCTATTTTAAATTTTTTAATGACAACCCGCTTTGTTTCAAAGCGGGTTTTTTTGTAACACTGCGTCCTCTTGAACACACCTATTTGAAGTGTTCGGGCAGGCAACTGCCTATTATCGCAGGTATTCCCTTTGGCACTTTGCTTGTATCTGTATAGGTAGACTTATTAAAAGGACCGACACATGCAGACTATAAGAAACACACTGATCGCAACTTCCGTCGTCATGCTTCTCACGAGCCATACAGCTTACTCAGGACCTTTTACAATAACCGGTAACTCGTTCGTTTCGACTACTGATAACACTTACAGAAAATCGACTAAGCCTGTCGCAAACGCTACAACAAATACTTCAGAAATGACTACCGACGGCAGCCAGGCAACGAGCCGCGTCACTTATGACCAATCAACCAAGCAGACTGCAGAATTTTCGACTAAAGCATCGGACGCGTCTTCTGATGTTTCAACAAATGCGAGTCGGAATTCTTCGAAAGCATCTAATGCGACATCCGATCTTACGTCAAATGCGACTGTTGCCACCTATAAAAATTCATCAAAACCGACGAGCGAATTTTCTTCTGATGTGTCTGAAGCAACCTCTGAAGGTACGACAAAAGCTTCGAACGGCTCGTCTAGACTTACTGAATCATCGCTTAAGTCGACCGGTGCAACTACGGGCGCTGTGTCTGATGTCACTGGGGCGACCGTAACATTTACCTATCAAAACTCGACTAAACCGATTGAGGAGTTCTCGACGAAAGCCAGTAATGCGACCTCTGATGTTTCAACTGTCGCGACAAAGGCTTCGGTTAATACCACTGACTTTACAACCGAAGTAAGTTTTGATGCTACCAAAGGCACCCATAAATACTCGACTGCGCCAACAAAAAATACATCAACGGCTGCTAGTGAATTAACAACGAGAGTCTCAGATAAAACGGGCGATATCTCAATGGCGACTGCAAATGCAACTTCGGACGTAAGTAAAAGCACATGGAATAACACTGCCAAGCCGACGACTAACGGTACGACTGCCGCAAGCGGTGCGACAACAAACCTCTCGACAACCGTGACTGAGTCATCCAGTAATGCGACAAATGCCAGTGTGATGGCTTCCTATGACTATTCGACTAAGCCGTCTTCCGATGTAGCTCGTCACTCGAGCAAAGTGACTGCGAAATCGACAACTGATGCGACTGTGGCGTCAGCGAGATTTTCCTATGAAAATTCAACCAAACCATCAGCGGCGTCGTCTACCCGTGTTAGCGAATCAACTAGTGCTGTGACAGGCGATACCTCGCGAGCTACCTTACGTTCGGGTGTGGCTACTTACCGCAGTACAACAGTGGGAACTGAAAAATTAGGCGACGGCGTTTTAGCGGTCAGCGCTGTCCTTGATTCGTCTCTTGAAAGCACTACAAAGCTGACGTCTTTCGATAAAGACTTAGCCCTCGAACCTGAAGTCGCGGACCGCCTGGTGCAGGAAGCATTTAGTAGACGCGGTGCGACGCTCAATCTTTTTGCAGGCCGATTGGGCGTGACTCCAGATCAGTTGGCAGTTACCATTATGAAACATGTCCCAAACCGTCCAACTCGAAGTGAACTCGTTAGGTTACTCACCTATGTCGTGCCAAATCTCAATAGCTAAGGTATTAGTCGCTGCTGTCGTTTTACTTGTCAGTGCGACAGCGTTTGCTGGTCGTAATGAGGTGGAAGCAAAATACGGTATCGCACTTATCGATACCGATGGGCCGGGCCGCTGGCAGAGTTTTGAAATAGCCGCCGTCGAAGAACTTTTAGCAAGTCTTCCAGAATCGGTGTCACAGGCTGCGAAGAAAGTCCCAGGATCAAAAGCGCGACTATTTAAGTCTTACGGCAAACCTGGGAGAACCGATACCCACCTAGCTCCCTGGCCGCTGAATTTTCAAATAAAAATTCAGCTGCATGACGCAGACCATTTGACAAAGAAACTGGCAGATGACGGCCTAAATCAATTAGAGACAACCCAATTCACATTGTACTTTAAGCGTAAGATTGTTCATCACCTTCTGCATTTGTATGATTCAGATCAAAAAATCAGCCGGATTCATCAGTGGCGCAATATCAGCGGTTGGCGTTACCGGGAATACTTTGGCATCAAGATTCCTTTTACCCGAGAGGCCCTCAATCAGGACCCGCGTAATTATGCGCGTGATGAAGGGATGGCAAGTCCAGAGGAAGACTTCGCGACGTTTGGAGAATTTTTCTTCGTCGACAATGAGACAAGCCCGGAACACTCAGTTAAGTGCCGCATAGCTGATAAATATGAATTTTTTAAACTTCAGTTTCCGAGTTTCGAGCCATTCGCAGAGGCGGTGAAGCTGGCCTGTCAAACCAGTGATGACGGCTTTCTTGATGACGTTACGTTTCTTGATCCGATCACGCGCCGACGGATTCCGATGGGACAGTTTAATACTGATACCGTTGAAGGATTCGAACTACTTTATGCAACCCCGGGTGTAAACGATGCGGCTGAGATTGCAGGCCACTTGATTTTACGCGTTCGGATGCGCAATAACTCTGAAGCGGAAAAACTCGGTGTCGAAAATCCTAACGACTTAGTCATCTCTTTTCTTGCAGATACGGAATCCGATAGCCCGGCAAAACCAAGTGCGCGCACGGATGCGCTTCCAGCTGAATGCCGACAGTCATGGTTCAATTTTGGCCAAGCTATTCGTGAAGATCATGACGCGATGAGGTCGATAGTTCAGGCATTGAAAGGATTGAGTGGCGGATTTCTTACAGTCTATGATCGACAGACACTTTATCAAGCAGTAAAAACATACACGATCGATCAAGACAGAAATTTATTGCGGTTCAAACTCAATCTTTCTGACGAACAAAAAAAATCTCTGATCAATCGCCTTTACACCGCCAAACATAATTTTAAATCGAAGTACTATTTTTTCGATCGCAACTGCGCTTCTATTCTTGTCCAGATCATTGGCGAGGGTATAGGTGTCAGAGAGATTGCAGAATTTGATCCCTTCGTTGTGCCGCCCAATTCACTTGTTGCATTAATGATCCGCAAAGGTTTGGCGGAACAGATATTCCCGTCTTTTTATAGCTACCGAAAGAAAGGTCATATTGCCCAGGAAGAACTCCGGGCCAGATTAGGAACCTCTGGTTTGGGTGATGTTATGGCAGCGAAAGAAGCTCTTCGCCTTTCTAGCTGGCAGAAACTCAAATCAAGGCATGATGTGTCCCCAGAACAAGCAGGTGCATTTTACCAACTTGCTGCATTGGGACAGGACGCTGAGCTTTCCTATCTTGACCGAAGCCAGCGCTGCGAAAACTATACGTCGAAGGTCACCGAGTTTTTGCGATCTAGCCAGAAAGAGCTGTTTAGTAAATATGGTGATGTCGTCTATGGAGATACTGTTGATACCAATGTTCTGATTAGTGAGTCGGTGCGCGATGAAGAAAGTGCAGATGCCGTAGCCGGCTCCCAAAATACTCAGTTATCTTCCGTTTCTGTAGGCGTGGCACATGCGGAAAAAAGTCGGCATAAGGGCCTATTCGTTGGCTTCGCTGTGCATAAACAGGAGGCTGGATCGGTTGCTAGTCAATCAATGCAGCGCGGGACATCTGTGCGACTTGGCGAGTTCAAATTCGAGTCGTTTATGCCTAATTCTGACGGCGGTGATGCATTTAGATGGCAATTGACGGCACTTGAAATCAGAAAATTTAAAGAACGTCTTTATGAGGTGCCCTCTTACTTTTCCGAGCAGGGAAAAATTGGCATCGGTTTGAGTCTGTTAAATCTTAAGAACGATTCCGAACAAGACATGATGCATAGCACGGTAGCAGGTGGCTCCATTTTGTTTAATTTGGCGTCCAGTCGACTCTATCTAGACTATCTGTTTTTTTCCGTCGGCGCTGATTTTGATGTTAACTGGCGAAAAAGCCGAACTGAAAAATTTGTGCCTCAACAGTCGGCTCTCGTGCTGCCCTTTCGGTTGGAGGGGCTAACGACATTTGGCAGCTCCCGGACTTGGCAGCTGCGAGGTGCATACAACCATCGTTTGAAATACATTGCGGGACAAGAATATTTTGAGGCTCTCTCTAGCCTTTCGATGCAGTACCGTCTGCCTGAGTCGTTGCCAAGTGAGTTCCTTCTTTCAGCTACTGCAGTCAGAACGCTACCATTTGCAGATGAGGTCTCGATGAGGGAACCCTATGTGCATTACAGTTTTGGTGTAGAGTGGAACCGGTGGTAGAATTGCTCTGTTATCAGGGCAACTAATAAATAAGTCTAGTTGTCAATATGGTGGGTCTTTCCCGTGAAGTCTTTCTTTCGTCTTCGATACCTACTATTAGCGGTTGTAATCGCTTATTGTCCATATGTCTTTGCCAAGAAAGCACTGAAGAAATCTCACGACGTGGTGATCGCTGATGGTACAGTTAACGGTCTTGAAAGCGCTGACGCAATTGCCTTTCTAGGCATACCTTATGCTGCTCCCTTTGTTGATGATCTTCGCTGGCGTAAACCAACTTTGGTTGGAAAGTATAAAACCTTAAAAGCTCATTCGTATGGAACATCTTGTCCCCATATGGATAAATTTAATTCCGATGCGATGTTTACTCGCAGTTTTTCTGGTGGCCCTGACTGTTTGAATTTGAACATATGGGTTCCGAAGAAGGCGATGCATACGAAAGATACTGTAAAACTACCTGTAATGGTTTTTATGCCTGGTGGTGGTTTTCAGGTGGGATCGTCCTCTTGGACACCATTTGGATTACCGATCTACAACGGTGAACGCTTGGCTGATCTTGGTAACGTTATTGTCGTATCAATTAACTACCGAACTGGCACCAGCGGCTTCATGTATGACCCTGATTTGGCGCAGCGCGAACCAGCTGTAGGAAATTTAGGACACCTGGATCAGTTACAAGCGTTCGCATGGGTAAAGGCTAACATCGGTGCCTTTGGTGGAGACTTGAACAATGTGACTGCTTTTGGCTCTTCTTCAGGTGCAATGAGTCTTTGTAATCTCATTGCTCATCCCGATGCGAAAGGGCTTTTCCAAAAAGCGATCTTACAAAGCGGAACCTGTTGGATCTCATCAACGGAGTACGCGAAAGAAGTTAGTAAGTATCTGATTCAAAAACTTGGCTGCAATCGACATTCGGACGGCAAGGTTAAGGCGTCTTGTTTAGTTGAGATGTCTCTTGAAAGGATTTCTAAAGCAGAACCTGAGATGGATTATCAATCACCGTCTCTAGATAACTTCTATTTCTCGCCGGTCTTTGACGGAGCATTTTTTACTGAGTATCCAGATGAAGTCATCAAGGCAAAGCGCCATATGGATATCCCGATTCTCATCGGAACGAACCAACAAGAGATACCGACTTTTATGATGAAAGATTCAAAAGATAACTGGGAATTGCTCTTTAAGAACTGGAAAATAGATGAAACAACTAAAGCCAAGATTAAAGCTCACTATGAGCAAGGCAAGGTTAAGTCTTACGAGCCACTGCTAGCTAGACTGAAAACGGATTACCATTTCGGTTGTCGTGCTCGCTATTACGCCGGGCTTTTCTCGAGTGCCCAGACCTCACCGGTTTATCTCTATCAGTTCGAAAAAAATATTTTTGATGTCATGGACCGCTGGGTAAAAGGTAGCTTTCATGGGATGGAACTTTTTTATGTGTTTCAGCAGGTTCCACCCTTTGCATGGTTGCCGGGAGTCGGTCCGCATTTAAAGTTTCAAGAGAAAATTGGGAGACTTTGGACGCATTTTGCTTACACTGGCAACGTCCAATCAGGGTCGGGCTGGGAAGATTGGAAGCCGTTTACGGCGTCAACGCAGGTGATCGGGGTACTTGGAGATAGCAACCATTCCGAAAAGATAAACTCAGATGATATCTGCTCCCTTCTTTTGTTGACGATGCAAAAGGGCAAACCTGGAATTAGTTTGATTCAGTAATGTTATTAAACAGCTCCTTAGACATAAAAAATCCCAACCCGTTTTAGGGTTGGGATTTCGTATTTAACTTACATAGCTCATTTTTTGAAATAAGCTTTTAGACCAGCTTGGTCAGCCTTCATTGATTTGTCGCCTTTTTTCCAGTTAGCTGGGCAAACTTCGCCATGCTCTTCGTGGAATTGTAGTGCTTCAACCAAACGCAGGAATTCATCGATGTTACGGCCTAGTGGTAGGTCGTTGACTGTTTGGTGACGAACTTTACCTTGTTTGTCGATGAGGAATGCGCCGCGAAGAGCGATACCAGCGTCTGGAATAAGAACATCGTAGTCACGAGCGATAGTTTTGTTGATGTCAGCGACGATCGGATATTTAACGCCTTCGATACCGCCATCTTCGCGCTTAGTGTTCAACCATGCCAGGTGAGAAAACTGACTATCAACAGAAACGCCGATGATTTCTGTGTTTAGTTTCTTGAAAGCGTCCGCTTTATCCTGAAATGCGTGCATTTCAGTTGGGCAAACAAATGTGAAATCGAGCGGGTAGAAAAACAAAAGGACGAATTTTCCTTTGTAGTCGCTCAGGCTGACTTGTTTAAAATCGCCGTTTACAACTGCTGTTGCTTTAAAATCTGGTGCATTTTTTCCAACTAAAACTGCCATCGAGTAGCTCCTTGTAGTGTCTCACCCTTTTGACTAACAAAGGGAATGGGTGCGATCTGTTTTACACATCTGAATATGAGAAATAGAATGGAACCACATCGGCTCATGGGTGTCAACAAGATCCGCTGACCGCCGTCCATGTAAGGGGCTGTAATATTTAAATAATTTGCTAGCATGGTGTTGCCCGACGAGAATTAACATGGGTTTTTCCGTGTCTTTTTTCCTATTTTGTTAAATCTGCGAGGTCGGGTTAAGAAAAACACACCGAGTATCTGCTATAATCTAAGTATATTTATGCCATCTATATTTGGGACTGCCATGAATTTTGTTGTTCTTTTTGTTTCGGTTTTTTGTCTGACAACACCTTCATTTGGATCATCGTCACGTGTGGTGGCTGAGAAGTTGATTGATGCTGCTCCCGATCAGTTTACCTTGCATGCGACGCTGCTTCCTTGGGACGATGATCTGGATGATAAGCAATTGCTAGAGGCGGAGAAAAAAAGACAGGCGATCATCACGGGTCTTGAAGCAAAGTATCAGCAAGAAAAAGCAACCATCCAAGGAGCGACCTACCTTTTTGAATTAGGTCGTTATCATACTGAACGGGCTAATTATTTACAGCACAGAGCAATCGAAACCTATAATCAGGATTTTGACCGTTGGTGGATTGGTGAAACTTTAAATAAACCTGAACTTAAACTCACCATCGTCAATGAACAACTCCTAGCAATATCGAATAAAATGCGAGAATTTGCTGCAAATTTCCCCAAGGATTTGCGTACCGCGCAAGTCAATTGGATGACTGGTAGCGCTATGGCAAGGGTTGGCAACGAACACATTGAGATGTACCTAAAGCTAGCCAAGCAACAAAGTAAAACCCCGGAGTGGATCCGAAAAGCTTCGCTGTCACATGCTGACTTGTTGATGAGTAAAAAGAAATTAGATGAAGCGATCAGGATTTACGATGACGTACGCAAAGAGCCTGTACAGGATGAACTTAAGCACTATGCGACCTACCGATTGGGATGGGCCTACCTCATTCGGTACCTAACACCGGAGGAAAAACAAAAAGAAGACAATCTTAAAAAAGCAATGGCCGCACTTCAGCTCGTTGTCATTGGGATGAAGGAAGATACCGAAGTTTTCTTTCAATTGCGCAAGGAAGCTATCAATGATTTGACTTGGCTCTGGGCAACTTTAGATGATGAAGCAGCGGCGACGGCGTTTTACGAAAAAATCGGAGAGAAAAAGAAGATAGTGCAGTTTAAAGACATGCAGGCTCTCGATTGGATTGTCAAAGGTAAGCTCGACAAAGCAGTTCCCTACTACGAAGCTAAGTTTAAAGAAGATCCTGAGACTATTGAGCGTCCAGACATTCACCTGCGTTTAGCTCATGCCTACATCGCAGCTGGAAATGTTGCAGCTATGCAAAAAGAACTCGATGCGATCATAAAGTTGACTACCGACACGACAGGCGACTGGTATGATGAGCATCATGAAAACCAAGCTGTCATGACACGCGCAGTAAAGATGCATCAACTTTTGCCAGCGACGGTAGGATTTCGTTTACTCAGCACAGCCCAAGCGCAGCCGGATGTTAAACGAAAAAAAGAACTCATGACTGCAGCTATCCTTGAACTCCAAAAACAAGCTGCTAAAGAAAAAGATGGTACAAAACTACTGACGATTCGTTTGTCGATAGCTGAAGCTCTGCTCGCCCAGGAACGCTGGAAAGACGCTCTTAATGAGCTAGATTCGATCGTTACCATGGGCGCAAAAGCCGGCGATCAATTAGAGGTCGCTGCCTTTGAGCGCATCAAGATTTTAGTCAAATTGATTGAAGAGGGCACATTCTCTGAAGTTCCACCGCCGGGCGAGGTCAAAAAGCCAATTGCACTGCCAGAATTGAAGGCTCGGTTCGCAGTCGCAGCAAATGACTACCTGCGGATCGTTCCAACTGCTGAGAATGCCCTTAACCTTCGCTACCAGATTGCTCATGACCTATTTACTTACGGCCATTATACCGAATCATTGCCATTAATGGAGGCAATCGCAAATGACTTTCCTGCGATGGACCTCGGAAAATCTGCGATCGAAATCTGTGTTTCGATGAATCTGAAGTTTGAACGTTGGGACGAACTCATTCGTCTTTCGACCAGTTTTTTGAATAACCGTGCTGTTAAAGGCAAAGCGTTGCGGGATTTTTTAAAGCAGAATCTCGAATGGGCCAAGTCGCAGAAGCCAAGCTAACTTTGTCTACATAGTGTTAGAACGTATGATTCTGACTGTGATTGATAAAACGAGCATCATTGTTCCTGCTGATAGCAGAAACATGGCGCTCTTTTTTTCTTTTCGATATAGTTGAAACCCTCCCGCGGTGAGACACAGGCAGATCCCGTATGCAATGGTGCCAAGAAGTATTTTGTGCACTAATGGGTCGATCATGCTCTTGGCTCCAGACTAAAACGTCCTTTTTTAGTTGTTGAGAACTGTGAGTAGAACTTGAAGATGAAAAAGATTGCAGCTGCGTTAAGTAGATGCCAAACGGCATGGCCAGTGAGAATGTGATTATGTGGATCACAAACCATTTTACTAATGTCCAGACCCCAAATTAAAAACGATAGTGTGAAAATTCCGGTTACATACAGAAAAGGACGATAGGATATCTCATCTCGTCTGATATGGAGAAGTAACTCAAGGGTTAAAGCTATTGCAATTTGCACGGCAAATGTCGCAATGCCTGATGGGTGCCATATAAGCATCAATGCTGCTGAAGCGGCATTTAAAGCCAAATAGATAGCAGTGTTAATGCGGTTTGAAATACCAGTGAGGCGCTGCAAATTAAAACATAATAGGATGCCGCTGATCATAAACATGCCTAGTAGATCAAATACCTCGAACAGAAACGTGCTACTGGCGTGAAACATGCCAGAGCCAACACCTACAAGAACACTGCTGATGCCAATTAACGTCAGGCCACCCTGTTTCATTGCCTGAGCGCGCCGGTAAATCAAAATTCCAACGATAACAAAACCGATATTAGACCAAGTATTTGCTGGTTGGGTTACCCACGAGCAGAGTTGGTCTTCACAAAATTTTATCGTGGCCGGTTGAAATCCCTGCCAAGGACAGTTTTCCAAATTTGAGTCCACCAATGATTATTTAATACAGATTAGTAAAAAGTTGGCGTTTTCTCAAGACCTGCAAAGCTGATTTGGTAAGATTCGGGAATCCTGGTACCGCTTGCTGTGAGTGGTTTGAGCTTTTTGCTGATTCAGGCGCGTGATTTGATCCATCGCCTGCAAAAACATCAACGGTTTCTATTGGTCCAAATCTTGCTTTTTAAAATTCGGCTATGTCCAGAAACTTGTTGGAGGTTGGTAATGTTGGCAAAAGACATCATGTCCCTGTCCCTAGAGGTTATTGACCGGCGAGCATCACTCCTTATGGCCGCAAAAAAAATGGTCAATCATAATGTTGGGGTTCTCCCTGTAGTTGACGGCAATAGACTCATCGGCATTATCACTGATCGCGACTTAGTCGTCCGCGCCATGGCGAGAGGTATCAACCCAGAGACTGTTGAGGTTGATCTTGTCATGACTCAGGATGTTGTAACGTGCAGGGCCGAGACTGAGGTCGGACATATTGTGAATCTCATGGAGCGCCATCAACTTCGTCGCATCATTGTGATTGACGCAGATGATTCTCCAATTGGAATAATTGGTGTTGAAGATCTTGCGGCTAAGGCAGCTGACAAGCAACTAGCAGCTACCGCTCTCTACCGTGGTGCGTCAGGATCTGCGCTCCAGCTACACTAGACACATACCATTAATCTGGTTTAAGCCGGGTTTAACTGTTCGAGGATGCGCGCACATACGATTTTGGCTGAATGGACGCCGTTTTCTAGCAGCGGGATGCCGGCGGAAACATAAGAACCTGCAAACCACAACCTTCGGTCGCCCATGGTTGTCATTCGTTCGCGGAGTTCTTTGGTGGCCTTCTCAGACTTGGTTGACGCAAGTGAACGCCGAAAGGTGCGGCGAGCTAGGACTAGAGATTCATCTGGTTCGACAATAGGGTCCCATGATTGAAAGATGGAGTTCTGTAAATCGTTGTGCGCCTCGAGTTGATTCATCCAAAGTGTCGCCGATGATTTATTTTCCACGGGATCCCAAAACATATTCACTGGCGCCCACGAAGCGTGGTTCTTTGGCATGAGTGCAGAGTCTCTGTGCATCACCATATGGGTATCGTATGTTGGGATTTTATCGATCAAATCGTGTTCGACCGGGTAGACAGCTGCTGCCAATTTTTTGGCATGCGTTGGTTCAGTTGCTATGATGACGTGATCAAATTCTTGTTCGCCGAGTTCGCTACAGACTATGATCTTGTCTCCAGATTGTCTTAGCTGTTCGACTCCTACTTCAAAATGAGCATCTTTAATGCGTGTTCTGACTTTATTTTCTAAAGCTTCACTTCCACCTAAGATGCGTCTCGTTGACGCGCTGCCCGTGAAATCACGAAAGAGCTCTATAATAGGGACGATTGGAAAATTTTCTACATGTGGATAATCGCATGTACACATGAGCGACCACATCGGGAATAAGAATCCAAAAACAAACTCATCTGAGTAGCCTTTAGCCCGCAAATATTCCGATAGTGTCTTAGACTTCTGGCGGTGAACGTCAACCGAAAGTTCCTGTGTAGAGACGGACCTAATAAAGGAAAACCAACGCTTGAGTTCCAACCCATGCGAGAGCAGCCAGCGCAATGTTACCGGCGAAAAATTAGGGAGACTAACAGATGAGTTAAACAGATTGTAAGTCTTGAATGCTAAATAAGTCTGGCCGTCTTTGAATGAAAAACTCGGTTGTTGTCGAACCTTGTAGGTTGTAAGTCCGGTCTCGCCAATCAACTCGAAAAGATGTTGGTAGTGGGTTGCGTTAATGACGCGCGGCGGTATATCGATTTTGTGTCCGCCGTCTTCCTTAGAAACTCTGTAACTAAGATGGCCAAGCCCAAGTGCAGATTTTTTTTCGAATAGTGTGATGTTGTAGCGTTCACCCAAAATCCATGCAGCAGCAAGCCCAGCGACGCCACTACCAACAATTGCGATTTTTTGTGACTTTGTATTGATACGGTGATCCGAGTCTAGGTTCGAGTTTGATCGAACAGATCCTACGCGGATTTCTGGCCTGAGTCATTAGTTTCCGTAAGTGCCACAATGAAGCTACCTTTTACTCGTTTACTGAATACTGCAACCTCAATTACATCACCTGGGACTACGATATGCTTGCCGTCGAGTGTAATTTTACAGTTTTGTGAAAGAGTTCCTTTGACATTGATTTTCGTGTTGTCAAAGCTAGTCATCTGCGCTTTTAATGCAGCAAGTTGTTCTTCAACTTTTTCGATAATCTTAGTGATATGTTCTAGAGCATTCTTTAGGTTATCGCGGCGAGAGATGTGCCGTTTGGAGGTGGAGGCGGCTTTGATGCCACCCAGGTGACGGCTACTTTTTTTAATATCGTCCTTGATGGATTCAAGATTCGAGAGTCTATTGATTCTGATCGCGATCTTTCGTTCTAAAAATGGATCTGAGCCACCGTTGACAGTTGTCGTTTGGCCAGCGGATTTTCCGAGATTTTTACAATTTAAGACTTGCCCAAAGTAAAGTGAGCCACCGACAATCGAGGAATCTTCACTGGTGATAGTCAATGATCTCGCAACTAATATTTTTGAATTGGAAATATTACCAGTAACAAATAGATCCGCTTGAACTTCGACTTTGGCATTGTTAATGAATGAAACGTGGGCATCACCGCCAACTTTGATCAAGCCTTTTGGACCAGAAATTATACCAGTTGCCCGCAATGTGCCTGCGCACTTAATAACGGCCTCTTCAATGACTCCTTTGACCTCGAGATCACCTTTGGCCGAAACAATTGCTCCATATTCGATATTACCCAGAATCACGACAGGTCCGTCAAAATTGATGTTACCGGTACTTAGATTGACGTTACCTTGGTGAATATAAGCTGGCTCTACTGAAACAGCATTTTCGGTCACAGTTGGTAAGCCGTCTTTTGTAGCAATAAACGTTGATTTATCGCGTACTTCGACGTTGCTACCGCAGGAAATACCCGGTAGGCCGGGAGGTACAAATGAAAGAATGTTGCCAAAAACATCAGTGCCATTCTCGCCTTTTGTCTTATAAGCGACCTCTGCAATGACATCGTTTTTCTTTACAAAGTGTCCTTGCTGACGGTCACGAATGTTTGCGCCCTTCTGATCACTCTTAGCATCTTTGTAGGTAGTGTGCAGGTAAGGGTCACTTGGTGTGATCGCTGTCTTACCTATGGCTAGATCAAAAATTTTGGTTTCTTTGCGATCTGTGACTGCGGCCTTGAACTCATCAAAAAAATTCATTTTGATGCCAAAAACAATGCCTTTTGATTTAGCGAATGAGTTTATTTTTTCGGATGTTAGACTAGAGGGGTCATCGTAGATACGGTCAGAGATAATATGTAATTTTGCATTCATCTTGTCTGGTTCGACCGTGATTTCGAAAAATGAATTTCTATTGAAGTCGAGAGAGATCGCGTCCTGCGGTTTAGGCGGCATGATTGCTCTTTTCGTTGCCTTGCCCTGGATGTCTGATCCTGATCCTGATTCAGGATCACGGGTCTTGGGCAAAAACGCCTTCACTACGGTCTGCTTTGGCTCAGCTAAGGCTGCCAAGATCACAGCTGGAAGATCGATGTTAAGACGTTCTGGTCCACGTAGAAACGATTTTAAGCGGTTCTCGATGTCGTCTTTTAGAAATAGATAGTTTTTACTGGCAGACTTTAGGCCCGCGCCCGCAACATATTTGCCAAGCCAGTCCAGCAATGCAGTTCGCGCTTCTTCCGTAGCAACAGATGAGATGTTATTGATGACGAGAACTAGATCTCCTGTTGCACCGCGAGGGAGAACATGGAAGTGTTCGCCTTGTTTTTTTGATAGAGGCGGAGCAGCGCTAAGAGGCATGTGGTTTATCTTTTTGCCACGTAAAGCGCGGACGAAAATTGCTTGGAGCATCGCAGAGTCCGGATGTGCGTTGATCTCTAGTTCTGCGAGCCGCCTCTGGACTGTGAGTTTTACAAATTCAAAGCGCCAGGTAGAAACTTTTTCTGTAGTCGCATCGATTGTCAGTGAAGCGATAAAAGGTGCCGGACCAGGGATGACTTTTATCTCCGGCAGTGGCGGTGTACCTGCTGCAAGTGTGAGAGCGATCATTTTTTCTGGTTTGAATTTTGCACTGCGCATGCGTTGCCAGAGTAGCTCTAATCGCGCACTATATAGATTGTAAAAAGCTAAACTACCGTCTTGAACACCTTGGTCGAGGCGCGCGACAGCTCGTTTGATGATATCTTCGGGTGGATGTAAACTCCGGTCACAAGCGGCTTTTGTAAGCACAAGTCTGATGCGGGCTTGGGCCGGTAGGTAAGTGAGTTTAAGTTTTTCGCCTTGATCGCTCATAGCAATAGTTTCGGCATTTTTTGCGCAAAAATTACCTCAAAATGAGATTTGTCAGCGATATCATGGCGTTTAAGAGTGAATACAGCTGTTATGTTGGCTTTGGGTGTCCGTCGACACGCATTTGGAAAAGGAAATAAGGAGGAATACAGGTTCCTGCTTTTTCTGGTGGCCCAGCACAGATGTAGTCATCGCGGCAAGGGATGTCGGTAGAACAAATTCTTAGACCTGCAGGACGAGTGTTTTCAGCAAGGCATTTCGTAAACGGTAAACCTTTGCCCAAACAATTGTTGAACTCAAAAAGTAAAGCGATCGATCCACAATTCATTTGCTTGGATTTAGAATCGCAAGACACAGCACACATTCCTTCTGGAAACCCGACGTAGTTTTCTTCGCAGATGCCGTTGTTGCTACACGAACGGTTTTGAGTATGTTTCACTTTGTCTTTATGTGGGTTTGTATCAGGTATCATCGTGCCGATTTCGCAGGGTTCACCGACGTCGCTAACTTTTCCGGCAGAGAAGCATTGACCGACGGTTTTGTCCCCTGACTCCAATCCGTAGGATTGACAACGCAGTTCTGCACTACATGTCCATGTTGAAAAACCCGGGTCGCCTAATCCGCAATGGGCTCCCGCTTCACCAGCCTCAGTCAACGTTCGTTCGCTGAAGGGGCGAAAAATATCAGGTTTACCACCGTTTTTTAAAGATTCCAGGTAGACAGCCCGTCTATTCAAGTCATTCATAAAATGCGGAGACCCAGGAACAGCTAGTGAGTTGAAGGCGCTAGTCCCTTTGCGATCAACTCCCAGAAGATGAAAACCAGCAACGCTGCGGTTTTGATGACATCCAGCACAGCTGCTGTCATCAAGTCGGCGTAGCAATGCTGCAGGAGATTTAATGTAGGTAAGTTTTTTAAAGTCGACCTGTGCAAAGTCCTCCGGCTTAAAAATACCAGACCACGGCCGGTTGGCGCGTCGGGAAAGTCCTCGGGGACTAACAGACGTTGCCTTTTTCGCTAGGAATTCTTCCGGAGCAGTTGCGGTACCGGTATTGATGCCTTCGAGGTTTTCTTTTATCCAGGATATTAAAGATTGTTTCAGCGCCGGCGTACTTTTTATTCTGTCGACGTCAGGTGTGTTTTCCAGTGATGCAAGTTGCATGCGTCCATCTACTATTCGAAAAACACGCAGGAGGTACTCTGCATGTGCTGCCAAATCCCCTCTAGTTGTTGAGGGCCAGCGCACAGATTGCATATTGATTTCAACAGACTTTAGGCTAGTGGAATCGATTCCGAGAAGGCGTTTAATTTCGGAAGTCTCTCCTTTTTTCGCTGAATGTAAAAATGTTTCCCAGTTTTTCACATGCTTTTCGCAGCCCTTGAATGAGACCGATTCCGAGGGCGGAACGAAAACCATGTTGATAGTAAAGGGCAGACGCGAATGTATGTCGTGCCCTTTTTCTAAAACAGTGTAAGCAAGCCGGTAGATCAGTCTGATTTCGCCACAGCTACTGCTTTGATGAAATGGTTGACGATCAGCACGGTTGACGATGCCGGCGAGTTCAAAAAAACTGTTGTTGCTTTTGAGCCAAGCGATATTGAAGAGACGATGCGAAGTTGCCATGGTTACAGAAAGTTTGGGATCTGCTTTTTGCAATGCCGTTAGGTCATTCTTGAGATGTTCGACAATGCTGAGGTAGAAGGGATTTCTTTTTAAATCAGCTGTCTGTTGGTTCGGAGTTGGAAACAAGTCTGAAAGACCTAGGCCACTCGATTCCAAACGTTCGACTATGTCAGTGTCCCAGAGTGCAGACTGGAGATCAGCTCTAACCTCATTAGTAAGCATTAAGCATAAGAATGCGGTCGCTAGTGAGACTTTATTCATGTTTAAAGGCCTATGATCATCGCTTTTGCGATGACCTTGCTCCAGTCGAACATGGTCTGACCAGCGTCTGTTGCAGTGTCAGGGTAGTGGAAAAATCCTGCTGATTTGATTCCGTCCGCTACGGCTTTCGGTATTTCGACAAATTCGATTCCGGAGCCCGCGGCAGGACTGTTTTGGCTCGGACCAAATCTAAGCTTCCCACCGGCGAGGTTTATCTCTGCTCCCTTGATAGCGTGCAATATAACAAAGCTGACATTGTTGCAGATATAGTCGTTTGACGGTCGAGCAGCATCTTCCCCTCTAACATTGAATACTTTTGTTTTCTTGTCGCGGACGATGGCATCTGCGACTGGGGCAGTGAAAGTCGCAAGCTTTTTCGCATCCCAGGTCATTGTGATCGTCTGTTCTATACCATGGTCACCGCGCGGTAAAACTGGTGAGTCGCCCGCTGTATCAGCAATAGGTATGTTGTCGAGGTTTGGCGTACCGCTGGGTTTGAATCCCTCAAAAGCTGTCGCGTTATTTACAGCGCCTGCTTCGAACATACCAAACTGTTTTTCGCCGGCATTAAGCCCGCTCATAATGATGCGTTCTGGCTTAAAAAGAGTGGATTCGTAGAGAATGATCGCTGCAGCTTGATCCCAAATCACGTCAAGCAAGATAAAACAGACGGTGACTGGCTTTTGATCAATAATCAGTTCTCTTTGAGAGATCTTTGCACCTTCGGCGTTTGCGGGCATATGAGAGTACTGCGCAAATTGCGTGTGTTTAAAGTTGTTAGCTACGACTGACGTCGACGTGTTTACCACACTTGGGAAAACAGCCGGTGTCGACATGAACCGGCTGATGAGGCCCGAAATGTTGTAGGCGACATTTTTGGAATTGCGCGGAGGCGAACTGAACAAACCAAAACCAGTAAGCATGATGCGTGTACCAGTGCCTGAGGAGTCACAGTGCTCTGTTTTGCTCTGATATTTTTTGAATTGATCGACGACTTTTGAATTACCTGCAGGTCCCAAATCGGTTTTTAGTTCAGAGTTACTCGATGTTCTGCAGGCAGTAAGTCCGAAAAAAGCAGTGATCAAAATAATTTTAAGACAAAGGGAAGAACCGTGCATAAAACCGTCCGTTTTTCGTTTGAACATTTTAAATATTATATCAGATAGCTTTTACGCCTTGGACCCCGGCCGTCGTTTAACTCTTAATCTTACGTCATTACCATAACTATTTGTATTTAAAGAATTTAATTGGCATTCTTGCTGAAGAACTCTAATCCCGCGAGAACTTAATAATAGAATGAATTTTGCCACCAATCTCCGGATTTGGATGTGGTAAATTTGGGGCATTAAAAAGAACTCCTTCAAATTCGTACAGAACTTAGCTAAGTGCAAATTTCTAACAGAAATAAAAGGTATTGATTATGATTGCGCCGAGGACGTTTGCATCTATAAATGACCGAAATGTCCCCGTACATCGCCGGGAATTTCTCGCGATGTTTACGAGCACTACATTTGGTCTTTTAGCTCTGCAGTTTTCTGACATCTCATTGTCTTCCCCTGCTTTGGCAGAAGCATTTTATGCAGCCGGATACAGAGACGGTAAAAGACGCGAGATTGATACTGTTAAGTATTTCCTTGCAGTTCGGAAATTGTCAGCAAAAGAGACCGGGTTAATTCCTGTCCAAAACGATGTGCACAGCGTTGTCCAAAATCCTAAGCATTTGCAAATGTTAGTCGGAGTTGCGAAAGATCAAGATCAGCTAACAGTTTTTCCTTCGATATCAGATTTTAAGGATCAGGTTCTAGTTAAAGCAAGCCTGGGAATGATGTTCAGTGGGCATGGATGCTTTAACCACGATGGTAGTATTTTTGTTACCAGTGAGACGGATCCGAAGGCCGAAACTGGTCTTCTTTGTATCCGCGATGGTCGGACCCTAAAGGTGATTGACATCATCCCGAGCGGCGGTGTCTATCCACACGAAATAAAGTTTTTGGATCAGGATAAAGTTCTAGCTGTCGCCAACGGCGGATTTGAATTTAAGAACACAAATTTCTGCTTCATAGATATGAGTACCCATAAGGTCATTGAATCGCATGCACCTCCGAAGCTGGGGCCGGGCGTGCGTCATTTCGCGATGAATGATCATGGCGAGTTTTTGGCTGGGTCTTGGAGTAGATACGGAAATGCTGAATCAAAGGCGGAACCTGCTGCGGAGATGATGTTTGGAAAACGAGGCGTTCAGGGAAAATTATCAATTAGTGCGCCGGATGCGGAGTTGGCCAAAAAGTTTAAGGGTCAAGCTTCCCAGTATCTAAGTATCTTATGGCATAAACCAACGAATAGCGTCATTGCTACTGTTACCTCCGCTGATGTTGTTGTCATTTCAGATATGAGTTCCGGCAAAGTTAAGCAGGTTTTGCAAAAGAAAAATCCCACGGGCAGCGCGGTCTGTTTAGATGAGAATTTAGTTGTCATCAGCGATGGGGGTGGCAAGCTGCAATTTCTTGATATGAAAACCCTGGACTGGAAACACAGCCTTGAGATCGATGGTACGAAGCTTACAGGCTCCCATATGACCATCGTGCATCCAGTCTGAGAAACCTTAGTTTCTTTTTAGTTCAAGATAAGCAAGTATTGCGTGCGGGATTGATACCTTCTCAGATGCTTCGCCGGTCCCCTCGTCATTGGTCGCCCGGATCAGTTTTTCCGTCGCCTCTAAAAGACCTTATAAATCGTCATCCCCAGGCCGAGGGCCGTCGGGGATCTGTCGCGAACTTTGATAGCTGTTTGGATCCCAGATTGTTGCTAGAATGGCACTTCCTCGTCATCCCCAGGCCGAAGGCCGTCGGGGATCTGTTGCGAACTTTGATAGCGGTTTGGGTCCCAGATTGTTGCTAGAATGGCACTTCTCACCTGTATTTTTTGAGGTTTCATTTCCTTTTGCGTGACAATCGATGTCGCTGGCTAAACTTGAATCAAATAGATATCGAAATACCAAAGGGCAAATATCAAATTTCAAACAGCAAACCGGGTAGTGCAATATGAGAAATGAGATCAGTGATCGGCTTGTAGATTTTGCTTCCGAAGTCATTCGAATGGTCGAAAAGATACCGGCGAAAACGACAGTGAAGAAACTAAGCGACCAACTCTTACGAAGTTCCACTTCTGTCGGAGCAAACTATGAAGAAGCCCAAGGAGCAGAATCTAAAGCAGATTTTGTTCACAAATTTCAGATCGCACTTAAAGAAATCCGCGAAGCTCATTATTGGCTAAGGGTCGTGGAGAAATCCATGCCAAGTCTTCAGCTTCATCCACTTATAGATGAAGCAAGACAGATCAGGGCCATTCTCTCAAAGTCCGTCGCAACCGCAAAAGGGACAGCCAAATAACTTTCGACACATTTGCGAATCCGACTTGCAGTTTGAAATTTGCCCTTTGGTATTTCGATATCTATTTGCCAGAAGAATACTAGTGAACATGCCCACTATAGCGATTTTTTTCTGCGATACTGGCCAGACTCACGTCATCCCCAGGCCGAAGGCCGTCGGGGATCTTTCTCGTAAGACTGAGATGTCATTGGAACGTTTTGTCGTGATTTGATATCCGATCGAAATGGCGAAAACTGGATTTACATACATCTTGGCAAACAAAAACCGGA
>CAMAXT010000002.1 GCA_945862295.1 Pseudobacteriovorax antillogorgiicola | reverse complement strand
ATATTCCAAACTAAAACGACCGAACTTTTTTTGTCGCCATCAACCGAAATCGATCCTTTAACCTCGAACGGCGTAACAGCCGAGCGGTTTTTTCGTTGAGAAAAGGAATCTGATTTTGACATTCTGTCTCCCTTTAGTACCCCTCACCTATCGACAAGAAAGCAGAATTCTTTAGGGAAAACCACCATAACCGACTGTATTTTATATCATAAATAACACCGCTAGCATCTAGCATTTGCAGCTAGCTCGGATTTCATTGACATTTCCTGGTCATAGATCAAATTGGGTGTCTGTCAGGAAAGGACGCAGCAATATGAAAGCCGCTTGTTGGAATGTAAATTCGATTAATAGTCGTCTGGATCGCGCAGTGGCATTTCTTGGGCGGCACCGACCCGATGTCCTTTGTTTGCAAGAACTGAAATGTTTAGAAGATAAATTTCCCTTCGATGCGTTTAGGAATGCTGGTTATCATTGCTACACACACGGTCAAAAAACCTACAACGGCGTAGCATTGATATCTGCTCACCCTTTGACAGATGTTAGAGCTGGATTTCTCGATGGCGTCAAAGATGACGATAGTAGGTTCATCTCTGGCAAGTTAGGTGACGTAAATGTTCTTTGTGGCTACATTCCCAATGGTCAGTCTGTAGGGGCGGATAAATATTACTTCAAGCTTAACTGGTTAGACCGAATGCGTCGCCATTTAGAGGCCGAATACCGGAATACCGACAATGTCGTTCTGGTCGGTGATTTTAATATCGCCCCGGAAGATCTTGATGTTTACGATCCCGCAGGTTGGCGCGGAAAGATTCTTTGCTCGCAGAAAGAGCGAGACGCCCTTACTGCGATAAAAGAGTTTGGACTAGAAGACTGCTTTCGAAATAAATTCCCGCAAACCGTCGAATATACCTGGTGGGACTACCGCAGCATGGGGTTTCAAAAAAATCTCGGACTGCGTATCGATTTAATTTTGGCGACACCACCGATGGTGAAGAGATTGGAACGCATCTACGTAGACCGCGACGAGCGCAAAGGCGAGAAACCATCCGATCATGCCCCGATCATCGCTGAGTTTATATAAGTGGGATTCGCCGCAGCACCGCTTGGCGATTTCCCGCATTATCGAGATAAATTTAAACATTAATTTAATAATATCAGTGTCATATTAATATGGAATGCATGTTGCTACACCTTAGTTAGCGGGCCTTTGGCTCCTATAATGACAAGGAGGAAGCTAATGCAGGTTAAAAATCGAATGACACAGAATGTTTATACCACCGGGGCTGGTACTGCGTTGAACGAAGTTTGGGATTTGATGGAGACGCTTGGTGTGCGGCACATGCCAGTACTAGAAAATAACCGCCTAGTCGGCATCATTTCTGACCGTGACGTACTCATTAGAGCTACAAAGCTCAACGGTAAAATAATTGCTCCAAAAACTCCCGTGCGCGAAGTGATGACTAAAAACGTCATAACCTGTCACGCCCGCAGTCAGATAAGTCAAGTCGCAGCTTTGATGCTAGAGAATAAAATTGATTGTCTACCCGTGGTAGAAGGTGGGTTGCTCATAGGTCTGATTACAACTTCAGATATGCTCGAGATCCTATGTTCTATTTCTTCGGATGGTGCTCATCAAGTCATCCCAATGAATTTTCAGATGCGACATTACCCAAAGGTGGACATCGATAACACAAACATCATTTAGTGTGCGCCGCCTATTAGGCGCAAAAAACCCCCACAGTTCTCTGGGGGGCGAGGATAACTATTGGGCTTTTTTGGGATCGAAAGACTCTAAGACTCCGCGGAATGTCTTCTGCAGTTTCGCATGAAGAAACGGCGTCCAGCCTAGAAGAACTCCCGGAAGACCCAAAGCTTGACGGCACCAACGGTAAAAATTGAAATCGTCCTTGTGGGTCAAAATTTTACCGTCTTTAAAAGTAAACGAGGCTTCGATGATATTGTGTACGGGTCTTCCCGTTTTCGAAAACGTATAGTCAGCAGTCCAGGAGCATCGGCCTGTATTTTGATCAGCGCTGATATTGGTATAGTTAACCTTCAAGTCTTTTGAACGGGAAGTCAGCATGATCCACATGCGACCAATCATTTCACCTTTGAGAACTCCAAAGGCTGGATCTTCAAATGTAGCGTCTTTATGGTACATTGCGGCCATTGCTTGACCCTGGCCTTTACGGAATGATTCATAGAATTTTTCAATGAGTTCTGCGTTCGGTTCCGACATGTTCAGCTCCATGGTAGTTGCACCTATAATATCAAATTTTTGCAGTGCTCGGGAATCGAGGATTATTGTGTTAAGATGAAGGGACAAATTTCGTTAACGATTGAAAAAGGAATTCTGCTCCATGGCATTGAATCAGGCCGTAGTCATCGCGGAAGATGATTCCGACATTCTAGAGATTCTTTCAGCCATACTTCAGGGCGCAGACTTCAAAGTCTACAGTGCGGCGGACGGTATAGCGGCCTTTGATATTGTTCAGAAACAAAAAGACGTTGTTTTACTTATCACCGACATTATCATGCCTGAAGGTGAAGGTCTTGAACTGATCCGTAAGACTCGTGGTTTTAGGGGCGAGATCAAAATAATTGCAGTCAGCGGCGGTGGTATCGGCGACAAGTCCACCTACCTAGAGTTAGCGAAACGTCTTAGCGCCGACGACTGCATCGAGAAACCTTTCGATTCAAAAACAGTCTTGGAAACCGTACAGAGAGTTATGGCTCGACCTTCCAAGGTAAAATGAAAGCCACTTTTAAATAAAAAGAAAAGCCCGACCATTTGGTTGGGGCTTTTTTGATGAATGTTTCAGTGCGCCAGCGTAAATCGAGCCATGCGGTCATAAAGACCATTTTTGTCGATATCTCTCAGATAGTGATCCGCTTGGTACCAGTGTTTTTCAAAAGGCTCTTTCACTCTTGTATGAAGATTCTGAGCCATGAAGTAAGGGATGACGAAGTCGAGAGTACCGTTAACAAGCATGGTTGCTCTCGGTGCAATTTGGCTCACCATCTGTACGCAGTCGAGGTCGCGAGGAAGGCCGGAGTTGGATTGTCCACCGCCAACAATTGAAATGCAGGTTTTGATTCGCTGATCTTTCGCG
Source organism: Pseudobacteriovorax antillogorgiicola (assembly GCA_945862295.1). Classification (GTDB taxonomy): domain Bacteria; phylum Bdellovibrionota_B; class Oligoflexia; order Oligoflexales; family CAIYRB01; genus CAMAXT01. The sequence goes on along the minus strand of CAMAXT010000002.1, from coordinate 91,672 downwards.
CAGAAAGGAATACCAGTGATCGCGCCTAAGCTTGTACCTGCATAGCTAATCTTATTTGGATTTACAGCAGGGTGTGCTGCAAGGTAGTCGACGGCTTTTTTATAGTCTTCCATGTACCAACGAACAGTGTCTTCGTTGCCACTTGGTTCCGGTGAGGTATCAGTACGACTTCCTCGGCCAGGCATTTCCATGATCATGACAACGAATCCGCGCGATGCCATGCCGCGAGCGATCTCGGTGATATAATCAACGTCTTTGTCGCCCTGAGCTCCATATTGAAGCAACATAGCTGGAAGATTGTGGCTAGCAGCTGTTTTTGGTAGGTAGAGATTCGACGGAGCTGTGTAGTTTCTCGCTGCCGGAATTTCGATCGTGCTTTCGTCGAACTCAACCATCGGTAGGACGAGGACGCCTCCTTCCATTTCTGGACTTTCAGAAAAAGCAAAAGTTGCTGGAAACATGGTAACGATAAAAAGCGCGCACAAAGATTTGTAAGACATATGTTGTCCCCCCATCAATGGTTGAAAGTTTCTTTGGTAGCTCTTCAATAACGGTAGTTGATTTAACTGTATTAAGGAATAGTAAAAATTGCCGAAAAATTCTCATTTTTCAGCAATTTGGTAAGACATCCAATGTAAGTTTTATGAAATTACTTAGCGCGTTCGATGATCATTGCCAAACCTTGTCCGAGTCCAACGCAAAGACTCACAATTGCATATCTGGAATTTGACAATTGTAATTGTCTTGCAGCAGTTAAAACTAATCGGGCACCAGACGCGCCTAAGGGATGACCAACAGCGATGGCACCACCATTTGGATTGATGCGTTTGTCGGTAGGTGAGAGTTCAAGTAATTTCACACAGCTTAGAACTTGGCTGGCGAATGCTTCGTTGATCTCGATGATATCCATATCTACTAGGGAGAGTTCAGCTCTTTTCAGGGCTTTTTTAATAGCTGTTACTGGGCCTATTCCCATAATTCTTGGTTCAACGCCACTAGCAGCACTAGCAACAATGCGAGCGATTGGTTTTACACCGCTCTTCTTTCCAATCTCTTCAGAACCAATTGCTAGAAAGGCGGCGCCGTCGTTGATGCCGGAGGCATTTCCTGCAGTTACTACGCCATTCGGAAAAAGCGGTTTAAGTTTAATGAGACCTTGAATATTAGAATCTCGTCGCGGGTGCTCATCGAGAGCGAAGTCAGTGATCTCATCTTTGCCTTTTTTAACGGGTACTGAAACGATCTCATCCTTAAAAAATCCGGATTTTTCGGCGGCTGCGAACTTTAGCTGCGATGAGAGAGCGAATTCGTCGGCTTGCTCGCGGGTGATTTCGTAATCTCGCGCGACGTTGTCGCCAGTTTCAGGCATCGAAAAGGCACCAAAGTTCTTATGAATCATTGGATTCGGAAAGCGCTCACCCATGGTTGTGTCGTAAGAGGTGAACGTCCGACTGAAGGCGCTTTCAGCTTTTGCGACAACAAACGGAGCGCGGCTCATGCCTTCAACGCCACCGGCGATGAATAAATCTCCGTGATTTGTTGAAACTGCGTGCCCGCTTTGAATGATCGCTGCTAGTCCGCTTGCACACAGTCTATTGACCGTAATGCCGGGAATCGTTACTGGAAGACCAGCGAGAAGTGCCGCGTTGCGTGCGACATTTCGGCTATCTTCTCCTGCTTGATTTGTGCAACCAGCAATGACATCTTCGATGTCATTTGGGTCAAAACGCAATGATGCGAGAACTTTTTTAATAACTACTGCTGCAAGATCATCGGTGCGGACGGTCGCTAACGTTCCACCGTGTCGTCCGAATGCTGATCTAGCGCCACCGTAAATATATGCATGTTTCATCTTAATACCTTTGGTCTAGCGGTTGTGTTTTATGAGCAGAGACATATTTAAATGCGCGCGCCTTTTCAGCCAAGGGCTTGGTCGGTAGCGTGGATCACCGTAAAAATCATAAAGCTCTTCTAGAATTTTAAGAACTATCCCTGGACCGATGCTGTCACCCAGGGCTAGAGGCCCCTTTGGATAACCAAGTCCCAAAGTTACTGCGGTATCGATATCAGTTGGTTCAGCGATTCCTTGTTGGGCGATGTCACAGCCAACATTCACAACCATCGCCTGGACTCTTTGCGAGATAAATCCTGGGCTATCGTTGATGATACTTGTGGTGATGCCGTCGCGACTAAAAAGAGACTGTGCTTTGTCGGTGATCAACTTATTGGTTGCAGGATTAGTCATCAATGTGCGGTGTTTTTCCAGAGAATAGATGGTGTCGAGCGCAATTGTTCGCTCAGGGTTTAGTTGAAGTTGTGCTACCGTCGACGTCGTATCCTTACCAATTGGTAAGACGACATTTATCGTTTCAGCGTCAGGTCGACTTGCGATCTTCCCGCCTAATTTGGTTATTAGAAGACTGACTTGCTTATCGCTCCTTTCGATCCAGAAGCTTTCATCTACCTTCAAATCACGACTTTTTTCTCTGCTAAGTGGAGCAGCATCTTTGCCGTAATCGTAGAAGCCTCGACCTGATTTTCTACCTAGAAGTCCGCCGTCCATGCGGATTTTTGCAATTGCTGACGGGCGAAAGCGCGGCTCTTGGTAGAACTGGTTATAAATGGATTCCATCACGGTGTGGGAAATGTCCAGCCCGATCAGGTCCAGGAGTTCGAATGGTCCCATGCGAAAACCTGTAGCTTTTAGAACGTCATCGATCACTTGGACTGGTGCGATGTCTTCACCTAAGATACGTAACGCTTCTGTTCCGTAGCCGCGCCCAGCGTGGTTGACGATAAATCCAGGAAAGTCTTTCGCTCGCACACTCTTGTGACCAAGTCGATTCGTAAGTTCTGTTAAACCATCTGCAATCCATTCTTCCGAAAGGTGCCCGGTGATTACTTCCGCGATTTTCATTAAAGGGACTGGATTGAAAAAATGTAAACCACCAAACCGACCGGGTTTCTTCAGCCCGGCCTGAATAGCTGTGATTGATAGTGATGACGTGTTGGAAGCGAGGATACAGTTATCACTAACGATCGCTTCAAGATTAGCAAATAACTTGCGCTTAATATCTAAATCTTCTTTGATCGCTTCGACAACGACATGACTAGTGCGCACACTTTCTATGTCGCCAACCATCCGGAGATTATTTTTTGCTTTCGCCGTATCGTCTGGGCTGAGTTTGCCTTTTGCTGCAAGAGAATCAAACCGGCTGCAAAGTTCTTCGTGTGCTTCCTTAAGGGCAGCTTGATTTGTATCGAATACAAGTGTCTTGATACCAGCTAACGCTGAGATTTGGGCAATGCCGCGACCCATGATGCCAGACCCAATAACTGCAAGCTCAAGATCAGGACGCGTCGCATCAAAGCGCTGGCTCATAGAAACCCTTTCGATTCGAAATTTGTAGGTAAAAATTGCAATAATTTCGTTCATCGGCAACGGAAAAATCAGCTTGTGTATAAATACATTTTGTTTTTCACTGCCCTAGACCATAATCGGAAACGATCAAACAGACGGTAAATGGCGCATTTCGCAGATTTCCCCTGTTTAAACTGAGGCTTATGCGCCTGGAGCACCTATGATTAGAGATCAAGAAACCATCGATGTTTTAGTAGATACCATCCGCCGCTTCGTGAAAGAACGCCTTGTTCCTAGCGAAAACATTGTTGAAGAGAATGATGCGGTCCCCCGCGAAATCGTGGCTGAGATGGCGGATCTAGGTCTTTTTGGAATGACTGTTCCAGAAGACTACGGTGGTTTGGGTCTTACCTGTGAAGAAGAAGTATTGGTAGCCTTTGAATTAGCAAAGTCGTCACCCGCGTTTCGTTCGTTGATCGGCACCAATAACGGCATTGGCTCACAGGGTCTTGTTATTGATGGGACAGAAGAACAAAAACAACACTACCTCCCACGCATGGCGCGCGGCGAGATCATTGGTGCGTTTTGCTTGACCGAACCTGAATCCGGCTCAGATGCAGCATCCTTACAGACATCAGCCGTTCGTCAAGGTGATCATTATGTATTGAATGGTACCAAGCGCTATGTCACCAACGGACCAGAAGCCCATATTTTTACCGTCATGGCTAGGACCGACAAAAACATCCCTGGTAGTTCAGGAATTTCTGCCTTTATTGTGCAGTCGGATCTACCGGGTATCGTTAAAGGCAAAGCCGACAAGAAAATGGGACAAAAAGGTGCCCACACCTGCGACATCATTTTCGAAAACTGTAAAGTACCTGCAAAGAATTTGATTGGCCAAAAAGAAGGTGTCGGTTTTAAAACTGCGATGAAGGTTTTGGCCAAGGGGCGTTTGCATATCGCTGCGGTTTGCGTTGGTGTGGCTGAACGTATGTTGGCTGACGCGTTGAAGTACGCAGTCGAGCGAAAGCAGTTCGGACAACCCATTGCCGAGTTTCAATTGATCCAAGCGATGCTTGCCGACTCTCGCATGGAGATCTACGCAGCTCGTTGTATGGTACTTGATGCCGCAAAACGTAGAGATGACGGCAAAGACATCACTACTGAATCCTCGTGCTGCAAACTCTTCGCTTCTGAAATGTGCGGCCGGGTAGCAGACCGAGCGGTACAGATTCATGGTGGCGCTGGTTATGTCAGTGATTACTCTATCGAAAGATTTTATCGTGATGTTCGTCTGTTTAGAATTTATGAAGGTACTAGTCAAATTCAGCAATTGATCATTGCTCGCAATATGATCCGTGCGCATACGGAGCTGGGCGCGGCTTTTTAGGAAACTGATAGCAAAGTACTGTTATCTGTATCGGAAAACAGATTTCAGATATCAGTACTGCTAACTGTTGTCCGGTCAGTTAACTGCTAACTGTACAGAAGGCAGTTGACCGTGCTGAAATCTCAGATCTGATCACCGAAACCGACTGCTGATCCAACAAGTCAAAAAGCCGTTCCTGCTCAAACTCCCCCTCTTTTCCTCAAAAATAATTCTTCCAAATATAAGCCCCCAATTTGTTATCAAAATCCGCCGTTCCTTGTAGAAAGCAAAACCACCCCAGTCGGTACAAACATGGAAATATGATGATAAAGTTATGGGGTCCATCCATTTATAATTTTTGAGACAAAATAGTAGAGAGGCACCCATGCGCTTGGCATTGCTTATTCTTGCAACGGTACTTTCACCGGGATGTAAATCACGCAGTGATAGTCAGGTTTCAAGCGCCGCGCCGTCGAATAAATCAGCCAATTCTCCGTCTTCTGCTCCAAGTGAATACAATGCAACCGCTAATCTCAATGATGAGATATTGACCTTTGTTAGAGCGAAGAATGCTGGCGACTATCTCAGTTTGAATGTCGTCCGGTTTGCCAAAGCTGATACCAACAGCTTCGATCTATACGGCAAGAAAACTACTTATCCCGCTATCCGCTCAAAGTGCGTAGTTCCAGGAAAAGACTGGTCTTGCGACAGAGATGTAAAAAATCCAAAATTTGGTGAGCGTATTAGCTTTGGTAGTGAACTGAAGTTGGTAAAAAGTTCAGGCAACCATTCGGTCTACCAAGGCCAATGGCCGTGCGCAAAAGTCATTGAGTTCGTTTCGGAAAAGCCTAGCAAGATAAACAGCCAGTGTGCCATTACTGCGAAAGTTAACGAGAAGAAAACCAAGGTTCATTTCACTGTAAAAGTCCAAGACGGCCTTTCTTTAGCTGGAAGTGGCGTCGATCTTGTTGCGCTGCCAATGCCGTTTGTAAATCAGCCGTTGCAAAAAGAAGTCGTACTAGCAGCGATGAAACGTATTCGTGAGCGTTGGCCAGACAACGCAATTCGTCAGCTAGGGATTAATCCTCCCAATCCAACCATGGGAACAAGAGAAGAAACCGGTTACTCAACCATAGTTGGTTGCAACGAGAATTTCGTGCCTTGGTGGTCAGATATTGTTACCCACTATTACTGCCAGTTCCCGGGTATGGGTATCAGAGAGTGTTTCACTGGATCAGTGCGCGGTGGCTATGACTACAAATACCGCCCCTACTTCACGCCTCTTCCAGGACTAGAAGGATCTAGCTTCGGTGGTGCCTTTGACTTCTGTCTACACGACGGTGCAAAAGACAAAACAACTCCGTACTACAAACGCTTTACCGATCTAGCGGACATTCCAGATGCTGGAGCGCGAGGAAACTATAAGTGGCTGGCGGTTACTCCAGTTGTCGATGATGCCGGCCAGCAATTTCTTAATTCAGATGGTAGAGCGATTACCCACGCTGAGGTTTTTGAATACATCATGTCCTCTGGGGTGGCTATCGGCAGTAAGCTAGATCTCGCAGATAAATTCGACCGCATGTCTGGTGAAATGGGTTCTAAACTTTTCGCATTGGAATCAGCCTGGCAAGAACATTCTCGTAAAACAAAAGAGCTCGCGGATAAAAAAGACGCAGCCAATGCAACGGCTACCTGGGTGGACACCGACCCAGCAACTTGCACGGCCAATTTAGCGGCAATTATAAGTAGCCAAGGTTGGAATTCCTGCCGGAATGTGACTGATAGTACGAACTGCGTAGCAACGGCCGGATGTTTGTGGGACACATGCGGGACAGCCGGAGCCTGTGTGAAACCAAGCGTTTCAATCTGCGCTTCTATATCCGCTAAAGACACCTGCATGGCATCCCCCGACTGCGCGATCTCGGCGGCAGGTCGCTGCATTGATATTCCAAACTCTGGATTTGCCGATCTAATTGCAGCTAAAGATGAGCTTAAAAAAATTACTGATGTCACTACCAAGATAAATCAAGAGATCGACCGTCTAAAGGGTCAATTGAAACCAATTAGAGAAGAGATGCATTTCAACGATAACTTCTCGACTCTTTCGACATTTAATAATGACGACCAGCAATGGGTCATCAATAGGTTCTACAACATGGAAGACACCGCCAGCCAAAAGGTATGCGAACCAAATATCGTCAATGGCGTGATATCTGGCTACCTCGTTCCACCAGACGGTACTTGCTGCGCGGATTCTAGATTTATTCGTATTGGACCAGAAGGTAGAACCGCAAAAGTCAGGCTTCAGCGCAATATAAAAGATGAAAGAGGCACGAGGGAAAATCTTTGTGAGAAAGATGCGCAAGGTGCATGCATAGTTTCCGGAAGTACTAAGTTTGCTAATGTTTGTAAGTCAGCGCCTTTGCCAGCTGGTGCGGTAATCAATAATCCTGAAATGTAAACTCTGGTCTGGAGACCTGAAAATGCAAAAATTTGGTACTGGGACCTTTAAAAATCTAGATCATATACCTGATACTAGCGCGGACATTACCGTTGCCGATGATGATCAGATTGCTCAGCTGCACAACGAAATTTTTCAGGTCAATAGACGCCAGCTGATGCAGGCCGGTGTTGCCATGGGCTCGGCAGGCATGTTTGGTTTCGTTCTTTCTAGTTGTAAATCGAGAGCAGAGAATTCGGGACTTAAAGACGCGAGCGGTGGAACATCGGGACCAGGACCAAAATTTCAATGCTTTGTCGATGACTATAAGAATTGGATCACCAATCTCGATAAAATTTACGGTCAGATTGCTGCGCAAACCAAAGCGGCAGAGATCGTCGCGCAAGGTGGTGCAGCACCGTCCGCACAAGATATGCAAGATATCGCAGGTCAAGTCGTTGCGAGTTTAGCGCCCTTTAAATTCTTTACGCTCCTCGGCGGTCCAGAGCTGATTGCTGTTTTGAAAGAAACTATTCTTGATACTGATTCGGATGAAGATAAAAAACGAAAAGCGGCAAACCGAGAAAAGGTTGTTCTTCGTGGCAAGCTACTCGGCAAGTTAATCTCAGATTGGTTAGCTTTTGAACCATACCGCATGTTCAAACAGCTCAGGGATCCACAAAATTTCTTGGCAACTATCAGCGACTCTGCAGAGCAAAGCCGGATCACTGCCGTCTATACCGAACTCGGAAAGTACGGAACGATTCGTGGAGGAATCTTTCAGCCGATCGTAGGCCCTGCTTTGATCACTAAAAATGAACAGGTAAGGCACGTTCTCCAAGATCTAAACTATGCCTTTACTGTGAAGCCGTATTTCACTGAGATGCGTAAAGCAATGAAGGGTCAGCACAAGTTTTTTATTTTGGGCACAGATAATAAAGACGAGTACGAGAACGATGCGATTTTTCTAAAGGGAAAATTCTCTAAAGATGGATTTGACGAAGAACTGAAAGGTGTCGCTAACCGAGATGACCTTCCATTGATTAAAAAGTTATGCCGAGATTCCGTTACTAGACGCGTAAAAAAGATGATCGCTAAGGGTCCCGAGATCGATGCGATCAACCTATCCCGCTATGTGCCGGTAGACTTGATCGGATCTTACTTTGGAGTCTATGTTGCTGGTGCTCGCGGATTACCATTCAAAGTCATGGAAGGTAAGCTTCCCGGCCAAGCCTACCAGTACTCAGATCTTGATGCTGGCCCGTTTGATGGTGGCAAGCTTGGAGAACATCTCAATAGAGTTTTCTACAAAGTCGATAATGCCAACGGCAAATACACGCTGGATACCACCAATCTTCAGCCATTGGACGAGCACAATAAACCGATACCATCGGGTAACCCTAACAATGTTCTGATAGCAGACTTTGAAATCATGCCGGGTCAAGAACAGGCCGCCGGGATGACGGGCGCAACTATGCCTGACGAAGAAGTGATGTATCAGTGGTTAAAAAACTGCTTCCAAAACTTCTTTAATAACTTTCAAAAAGAAGAGCAGGTTCAACTTGGAGCGGTTCACAGTGGTTTCCAAGTGATGTCTTTGATCGCGGTCTGGATCCAAGCCTACAAAGTGGGTATGGAAAAAGGCAAGATGCCCAGCGGTGCACCAGTTCCAGACAATATGATCACGCGTTTGATAAAGAGACAAAAGGCCGATCCAACTAATACTCGACTCTCAGACACGAGAATTAGAGAGAACGTATTCGGAATTATCGCGGGTGCGATCATTAATCAGGAAGAGCAGACAGCCAGAACAATCGACGCTTTGGCCGACCTTTGCAACCCTGCTTACACTGCCGATGGAACAGACGGCGAAGACTATTTTGCAGCAGGCCAGACTGGAACAGACATTGGTGGTGCAAAATCAAGAAGGGCTCCTTATTTCGATGCGACTCATAAGGATCAGATTAAAGTCCTGTGCCGTGCTGATGATGATGCGTCTTATACAAATCTGCGTGGCTATTACAATGAAGCGATGCGTCACCGGCCACAGGGCGAAGTTCTTCTGAGACAGCAAAACTATGTCGTCCCGGTCAGCCCAACTTCCACGGTAGTAAAGCCTTCTGAGTATAAAGATTTAACCCGTAAACTCGACGGCGTAAGCTTTCCAGCTGGGCAAATGGTTTTTGTTTGCCAAGGTTCAGCGATGAAGGACACGCCTGATTCAGAAAAATTCATTACCGATAGAGAAGAACGAAAATTCTATATTCATCACGGAGTTGGTCGTCATAGGTGCCTTGGCCAGTACATTTCTCCATTGATGACTATTGAAAGTATGAGAGCGATCTTTGCTTACGACACTGTTGAAAAAGTCGAGAGTCTAGAAATGGACGCACGTGGACTTTACGCAACTAAGTTGAAGTTGAAGGTCTCCGGAAACGTTAAGTAGCAGGTTGAGCAGAGGCAGACACAATCTACAAGAGGTACCGTTGGCGACAGATACTCTTTACAAGGTAAAAGTCATACTTTAGCCTAAAAGAAGATTTTCCTCAAAAGTACCGAATGACAACTTCGTCCAGAGCTATGTTGCGGGGCGTGAAAACTATCACGGAGATGTTCACATGATAAATCGGTTGGTTATTGGAACGGCGGCAATGTTGCTGTTATCTGTAGTTGGTTGTAAGCAACGCGACGACGAGTCTGGTGTTTTAGACGCCACTGGCGGTGCAGCAACTCCGGCAGTAGTCGTTCCGGCAGCACCGGGTCCAAAATGTTCAACGGGGGAGCAAATTGACGCCGTTACTGTTGCTGGCGTTGGTTATGTTGGAACTGCCTGCGGCGGCTCTACCTGCGGTGGCCCAGACAACTTCCTGTCTTTCCGAAAGATGGACCGCATGTCACGGGAAGCTTGCGCAACTGTTTCGCGAAGCTTGCCACTAAGAACATTTGGTCCGTTTCAAGTGACGCTTCCAAATGGGATTAAGATTCCTTTGACGCCAAACGACAAACAAAACTACTCTTACACTGCTACGAAAGTTCTTTGCGACGACGCAATGCAACTGCTAGGAATGACCACTGGCTTTACCGCTGGTGAAGAGTGCTCTATTCAACTAGATACCGAAGACCAGTATTGGTTTGGTGTGACTGTACGTCCAGACTCAATGTCTAACACTCCTGGCTACGATGCCTCTGTTGACGATGCAAACAAGACTTTTCTTGCTACTTACAGCGGACCTTCAACTGTTGCTTCGCCACTACTTCCATTCCAACAAATTAACGCAAAAATCGATCCAGCTGTTAAAGACGAAATGGTCAGACTCCATAATGCATTTCAAACACCAAATGGTACACCTGACACCAATGCTCATAAAGAACGTAACTCATGCCTTCGTAACGCGCGCGCGAACGGGTGGTTGGACGTCCAGGCCCACTACTACTGCATTCTGCCGTATAGCCCGCATAGAAAATGCTACTCGACCGAGTTAGTGACTAAAACAGATGCTCTTAAAAAAGCACGCGAATCAGGTCAAGTTCAAATCACCGATGTTCAGTACGCAATGAAGGTTAGAGAGTTCATGGAAGAGTCTCTTAATGCTTGCCGTACAAAAGCTGGGTTCAAAGACTTTACAGATCCACAAGCAGCAGTGTTCAAATACGTCATGTTCACCATCGGTGGCGTTATGGATTTCAACATCGTAGCGGAGAACGAACTTGTAAATAGCTTTTATGCAGACGTCAAAGCTACTGATTCTCAAACTCAAGAGCGCCCAACCCGTATCTTAGATCCGTTGACCTGGCGTGCTGATCAGAAAAGATATGCGGATGCTCGTTCGGTTCAAGCACCACGCGTTAAGCTTGGCTTGGCGAAGCGTGGTTGTATGACGACTGGTGGCACCTGGGATGACGCGACAAGGGCATGTTCTTGCCCAAGAGGCCAAGCATTTAGTCCGCAATTGTTGCGCTGCGAGTAACTAGTAATTTTTATGAAATATTTTTAACGTTAAAGAGGACTACCATGGGACGAATGTCGGCAGTGAAGCTTAGTGCGGTTTTCGCAACAGGGCTCGTTTTGATCACTTTTGGTTGCAAACCACGAACTGATGATTCGAAGACATCTGATGCTGGATCAGCCGATGGGCTCGTCTCATGGGTTGATCGGCAACCAATAACTGATTGGAATGCTGAGATCAAAAAACGCGATAAAGCGATTTATCAGTATTTGAGCATCAACGACTCTGCTGCTGCTAGTAAATACGGCTTTAGCAATAACCACACCCCGGCAAGCGCCTGGAAGTGGTTTGAAGAGAGCCCTGTAGGTTTTGGTGGTTTGCCATTTGTTCTTTGGAAGACGATCACCATGCTAGAAGACCGTGATGCTTACTACACCAGCCTCGCTGATTCAGCAAAGTCGACTGCAGCAGGCAGCAACTTCTTTACTGGTATCTCGTCATACTTCGGCGCACCAAAGCCAACGTTTACAGCTGAAGAGGTCGCATCCCTTCGTGGATTTGCGAAACTTTGGCGTCAAGCATCGCTCGTAACGGGTGAAAAGAATCTCGATCACATCGGTGCGTTGCCGCATCCCGCCAACTACGACAAGGCTTCAGAATATTCTTCTGAGTTTAGCGCCGTAAAAGATCCCGGCCTCCAAAAGGTTCAACTTCCATACGGTTTTGCATATGAATCCACTCCGCAAGGGTTCCCAACTGAATCCAAAGCGTCTCTTTTGAAACAGCTTTCAGGAAAAGTCTCTGGTTTCGCGCAAGTAAAAACAAAACTCGCGATCAACAAGTATATTTGGGAAAAAGCCGGGTATAACGAAACTACCGACGATAAACCACAAACTTTCGGTAAACCAACTAAGCACGACAACGTCTTCTTTTCATGCGCTGCCTGCCACGTAGGTCGTGTACGCACCGACAATGGCGGAATCAGATACCTCTACGGTGCGCCGAACACGGAGATCGAAGCTCAGTATTACAGTCAGCTTCTAAGAGACACTGCTGCTCTTTTGGTTTCCAAAGGCTTCGATCCTAAAGCGACTACCTTCCAAGGTAAAAACGAAATTGAACCCAATAAAGTTGCGATCGTAGCATTAGCAAAAGCCGTAATCATGAACGTTATGGTTAATCCATCGAAATACTACGGCAAAGACGAAGCAAGTGAGCGTCGCGCCTACCACCAGGCAATGCAACTTATCGATGATTTCGCTGGTGTGATTAAAGAAGTTATTGGCTCTGGTATCAAGACGCATTTCATTTACAACGTTCTTGCAGCGCGAAACTTTAATGGCAACAATACGCCAGATCTTCTAGCAAATAGACCTGGACAGATGGATGCATTCGGAGTCGCCGCAGGCCTCCTAGCAATTCATGCCTTCCGTGAAAGTTTTGAAGCTAACGGTAAGACTACGGCTCCTGGACTTATGGAGTTCATCTACAAGATTAATCCAGATAGCCCGTTCTATAATGGCTTTGATGGTCTCGGCACTCCTGAAACAATCAAAGGTATGACCTCAGCTGATCTAGGCGGCAATACTCTTCCAGAGCAGTATAAAATTACTGGCGGCCAGATTGCGAAGAACGCAGCTTCTTGGGGTCCCGGCGCACCTGCACCGATTGATATTAAAAACCTCTTCTTTGCAAAAGATCGCAAGCTTGCAAACTGGGATGGTAATCAAGGTGCAGCAGCACGAACACTAGCGTCGGGTACATCTGCGACTGGCGACCCAAGAAAAGTAAACGTTCGCATGCACGAACCATTAAATCCATTGATCGACTACTTGCCACCACCTCCTTATCCATTCGCGGTGAATGTAGTTCAGGCTAAAGCTGGTAAGGATTTGTTCGATGCATCGTGCGCAGCTTGTCACTCACCTAGCAATGAGAAGATTTATCCTGCTTCTGCCAGTGCGCCAGATGGCCTTGGTGTAGATCCGAGTAGAACATTGACTAACACGCCTGTGTCTCAGCACGGTATGGCAGCTCTTGTTCTCGAAGCTTGCTATTACTACTTGCGAAACAACCCGAGCGATGTTTCTGGATCACCTGGTAAACCGGGTACTGACAGAGACTGGTGTTTGCCAAAAGGTCTGCAAGGAAAATGGGGTTCAAATGTTTCTGACATCAATGCAATCCCACGGATGTCTAAAGAGCAGTATGAAGTCTTAATGGCCGACTACTTTAAAGACACACCGAAACGCGTCCAAGACGGCGTCGCGGGCTACAAAGCTGACGTTTTATACGGTGTTTGGGCCAATGCTCCATACCTACACAACGGCTCGGTTCCTACTCTAGTGCACCTGCTGTGCAGCAACATCCGTCCTAAGAAATTTATCCGTGGTAATATCAACTACGATAAAGATCTCGTTGGTTTCGTTTGGTGGGAAAAACCAAAAGCTTACGGCAAATACGACGTAGCGAACTTCAAAGAATTCGATACTGGTAAGAAAGGTTGGGCTAATGCTGGTCACGACTTCGGCAATAAGTATTGCGGTGAAGTTGCGAATCTAGGTCCAGATGCGTCGCAAGCCGATGTAGCTATAGCGATCAAAAAGTCACCGGATCTTAGCAATCTCATTGAGTACATGAAGACTTTGTAAACAAAAAAATCTTTTCAAACTAAAAAGCGCCGGAGTTAATCCGGCGCTTTTTCTTTAATGTGCTTCGAACCAGTTTTCTCCAGAGCCCACCCCTACCTTTAGAGGTACCTTGGTCTTAAGTGCGTGCTCCATACAATCTTTGATCAGTGCGATCGCCCGGTCTTTCTCAGCTTTTGGCGCTGTGAAAACCAATTCGTCGTGCACCTGAAGAATCATTTTTGTTTTCAGACGCTGCTCTTTAAGTCTTTTGTGAATGTCGATCATCGCGAGTTTGATCAAGTCCGCTGAGGTGCCTTGAATCGGGGCGTTGATCGCGATGTTTTCTCCCCTGGCTTGGAGGCCTTTGTTGGAATCCTTAAGCTCTGGTATGGGCCTTCGACGTCCGAGGAGAGTCTTGCAGTAGCCATTCTTTCGCGCGAAGGCAATCAGTTCGGTCGATAGCCTTTCGATGCCGGGATAAACTTCAAAGTATCGTTGGATAAATGCTTTAGCTTCTGTCGTCGTAACGCCCGTTTCCTGGGACAGTCGCACTGGTCCCATGCCGTAGATAATGCCAAAGTTGATAGCTTTAGCTCTCGAGCGCAGTACTGGGTCAACCTTTTCTAAGGGCACATTAAAAATCTTTGAAGCGGTAATGGTGTGAACGTCCAACCCATCGATAAATGCCTGAATGAGGTCATTGTCACCCGCCATCTCAGCAAGCAGGCGAATTTCTACCTGTGAATAATCTGCGGATATAAATATCCAGTCCGGATTTTCCGGTCTAAACGCTTTTCTGATCTCCCGTCCAAGATTTGAGCGCATGGGGATATTCTGTAGATTAGGCTTGTCGCTGCTTAGGCGACCCGTTGCTGCCACCGTTTGCCGAAAGCAGGTATGTATGCGTCCAGAAATTTGGTTTGCATACTGTGGCAATGTATCGACGTAAGTGCTTTTTAGTTTCGCAATCGAACGGTAGTCTAAGATCAGTTTCGGAACCGGGTGTCCTGCGAGTTTTGTAAGCACGGATTCATCGGTCGAGTAACCATTCTTGGTCTTTTTTAAATTTTTTATCTTCAGCTGCTCGTGAATCTTAAGTTTAACAAACAGAATGTCCTGCAGCTGCTTTGGGCTATTAATGTTGAAAGATTCCCCGACTGCTTGGTAGATAGCGTTTTCAGCTTCCTTGAGCAAAATGTCGAGCTTATCTGAGTAGGTTGCAAGAAACGAAGCGTCGATAAAAACACCCTCGGACTCCATGTTGGCCAAAACTCGCACTAACGGGATATCGATCTCATTCATGAGCTCAATAAGCTCCATGTTCACCAATAGCGTCTTTAGTTCCTCCTGTATTCTTGGCAGAAGCTGCAGCTGGTTATAAATGGTGTCTGGCCAGGACTGATGAAGGTAACGGCTTGAGAGGCTTGAGAGCGTGTGATCGTAATTATTTGGGTCGATCAGATAGTCAGCAATCTCTGGGTCGAACACTGGCAGGCTGACGTCTATCCCGACGTTTCTAAGCATATGAGTCGCAAATTTAAAGTCGTGTATGACCTTAGTGGCATCATTTCCGGTGAGCAACTTCCGGGCGTAATATACACCTCTATCGTTACCTGGTAACGAAATTATGTCTTCGCCTACTAAAAACCAAAATTCTGTCGGCCGGTCAGCAAGAAAGTCTCCACCGCTGTTTACTGTAAGAACATAGATATCCGTATTGGCATTTAATCCATGGACCATAGAGTCCAGTTCTTCGTCTGTATAAGCACGAATATTGTAGTCTTTTGCTGGCTGACTTTCGATAACCTCGGCTAAGCCGAGCGGTATATCTGTGGCCGAATCACTCTTTGCTGATTTTTTACCAGACTCTGATTCAATCTTTTTAACCAAACTTTTGAATTCAAGTTTCTTATAGAAACTAAGAAGAGTGTCGCTTGTAGTCGCATTGTCTTTGCAGCGAAAGTCTTCAAGCTGAAATTCAAGCGGTACCTGCGTATCGATAGTGACGAGGCGGCGAGAAAGAAACGCACTCTCTTTATTGGCTAGGAGCGTTTCTTTCTGCTTCTTAGCTTTGATGCGCTCAATATTTTCATAGATGCCTTCAAGACTTCCATACTCTTCGATCAACTTTGCAGCCGTAACTTCACCAATGCCAGGAACTCCCGGCACGTTGTCAGCAGTATCTCCGATTAGAGCGAGACAGTCGATCACGCGTTCTGGCGGACAGTGAAACTTATCAGCGACCTCAGGTAGCCCGACAATGACGGATTCTTCGTTCTTTTTCGGAACAAACATCTTGATGTCATCACTTACAAGTTGCATGAAATCTTTGTCACCAGATACGATATAAGTCTCAAGATCTGCACCAGAAAACCGTTTAGCAATGGTTCCAATGATATCGTCGGCCTCAAACCCACGTAAGCTCATCGGAGGACAGCCAAAGGCGGTAAGTAGCTCGAAGAAGAATGGCAGCTGTCCTTTCAAATCATCCGGCATGGCGTCGCGGTGGGCTTTGTAATCCTTGTAGAGCTCATGTCTAAAGGTGTCGCCCGGAGCATCAGTAACGCAGATGAGATAGTCAGGTTTTTCTTCTGAGATGACTTTATTTACAAAGAGTGCCGATCCATAAACGGCGCCGGTCTGAACACCGTCTTTCGTCGACAAGCTTGTGCGGTTGAATGCGTAGAAGCTTCGGAAGATGAGTGCCATTGAATCAATAATGAATAATTTTTTTTTCACGGGTGTTATCTCGATGCTGTATACTAATTAACCATTTTGACACCTTAATCCCTATGGTCGTATAATTTTGAAATAAGATTCCTGCAAAGATTTTTCCAACTGTCGCTGTCTGTTTTAGCCGAACGAATTTGCATGCTCCCTCTTTGTCAGGAATCTTCTCTTTTAACTATCCAATATCACTAAATATATACTTTTCTTCCTCTGGCCATCAGCAAATTTCCCACAAGCATCTTTTTCTCAAATTTATGATAATAACGTCTCTTATTAGGAGATTCGTATGATTATTGTTACGGGCGGCGCTGGATTCATCGGCAGTGCGATGATTTGGAAACTGAATCAAAACGGCCACGAAGATATTCTTGTTGTCGATCACATGGACAACGGCCAGAAATGGCGCAACCTCAACAAACTAAAATTCTCAACGATCATCCATAAAAATGAGTTATTTAATTTTCTTGAAAATCTCGGCCCTAGAGCAAATGTCGATGCAGTGATTCACATGGGTGCTTGTTCGACGACAACACAAACCGACGTCGACTATCTGGTTTCCAACAATCTTAACTATTCTATCTGGCTTTGGAACTTCTGTTCCGAATATCAAATCCCCTATATCTACGCATCGTCCGCTGCTACCTACGGTGCAGGTGAAATGGGATTTGAAGATGATCTAGAAAAGATCCAATATCTAAAACCGTTGAATCCGTACGGATTCAGTAAGCAAAAATTCGATCAATGGGTGATGCGTCAGACCAAAAGACCACCGGTGTGGGCTGGGCTGAAATTTTTTAACGTCTATGGTCCGCAAGAATTTCATAAAGGCAGTCAGTCGAGTGTTGTTTATCAATGGTTGCCGCAAGTGAGAGAGTCTGGAGTGATTAAACTCTTTAAGTCTTATAAAGAAGACTACAGACATGGTGAGCAAAAACGCGACTTTGTTTATGTAAAAGACTGTGTCGATGTCATGTGGCATTTTCTTGAACATGGCGGTGAGCATTCATCGGGAATTTATAATGTTGGTTCTGGCGAAGCGCGAACCTTTACTGATCTTGCTCGTGCGACATTTAAAGCAGCGGGTAAGCCTGAAGGTGAACTTCTATTTGTCGAAATGCCGCCAAGCCTAATTAACCAATACCAGTATTACACCAAGGCAGATCTCTCTCGTTTAAGAGAAGAAGGTGGATACAAAAAGCCGATGACGACTATAGAAGCTGGTGTGGCCGAGTATGTAGGTCAATACCTGATGAAGGACGACCCATTTCTCTGATCTTTTCTAAACATCTTTTGGGTTTCCTGGTGGGTTTTTGCCTGATAGCAACTATTGCGCGAGCAGAGCCTCAGCACGTAAGTAGTGACGCTTTAGCATCCTTCGAACCTAGTTTAAATATTGTCGAGTTAAAATTGACCGGCCTGCACCGAACCAATGAGGCTTGGCTTAGGTCATACATTGGAATCAGTCTTCCAGAAAAACTCACTCGACCTGAAATCATTCGCCTGCAGCGGCGATTACAGACCACCGGTATCTTTAGCGATGTGAAATTAGCTGTAGAACCCAAAACTGACAAACTGGAAGAATTCTCGCTCTGGATTCAAGTTGATGAAAAATGGACGACTATTCCAGTTTTGCGTGGCGATTACGGAGGAGGTACACCACTGACAGTGGTTGGTGTCTACGACATCAACGTTCTTGGTCGTTTGTTAACGGCGGGCGGTGAGATGCGTAAGTATGGCAACGCTCCACCAGGCTTCGTAGTATTTGGCCGCGATCCGCGTAACAGTGGTGGCAGAAATTTCTTTGGTGCAGAATACTGGCGAGAAATTAGAGTGCGGCAGTTCTTCGATGATCAAGGCACTGAAACAGGAATCTTAGAAACAGACGCGACACTCGCTAGATTTATCGCCAGTACGCCTTTTACCAGGGATTTTACTTCGAAAGCTACGTTTGCATGGCGGTACGGTCTCGATCTAGAGTTTTTTAATGATAGAACGCCGACATTTAAGCCTGACCCAGAGTACACCGGTACGGAGAAAGTACCGAAGGATCTAGATCTTTCGAAAAATAAAAGGCAAACCCGTCTTTTAGCGACCTTGGTTTATGATGACGTTGATATTAATCAGATTGAGATGGACGGCCTGCGAACAAAACTGAGGCTTGGACCGAATATATCTGCGGGTAAGAATTACAGCCTTGCAGAGTTTGACGGGTTCTATTTTCGCATGGCTCCGTTCGGCATCAACGCTGCCAGCCACTTGTTCTTAGGCCAGGCCACACTCAACGCGCCTTCTACCCAATACTTTCTCGGTGGTTTTGATTCGGTGCGCGGCCTGCCAGACGGCATTGCACACGGTACTAGGTTTGCTTTTTTCAACTTTGAATTGCGAAAAGTCACGATGAAAAGAAAATACCTTTGGCTTCAGCCGGTGGTGTTTGCTGATGCTGGCAACACTGACAATGATTGGGACACTCTTTCTGACCGCGTTAGGTCTTCTGCGGGTTTGGGAGTGCGCTTTGCGGTACCTCAGGTTTACAGACTTATACTTCGAATTGATTATGCAGTTAGTACCGATGGCTCTGGTACCAGAGGATTTACCGCCGGCATGAACCAATTCTTCGACCCGTTCCGACCGCTGTAACTTCGGGAGACTCAAATGAAATTGATCGATATGCGCAGCGACACTGTCACTCAGCCAACCTTTGCTATGAGACAAGCGATGGCAACCGCGCAAGTAGGTGACGATGTTTATGGAGATGATCCCACCGTTAATGAGCTAGAATTGCTTGCCGCTAAAATGCTTGGCAAGGAAAAAGCCTTATTCATTCCAACTGGAACTTTTGGAAATCAACTTGCGATATTCACGCACTGTCAACGCAGCGACGAAGTAATTATTGGCGAAGAGTCTCACATAGTCTGGCATGAAAACGGTGCAGCTGCGGCTATAAGTGGCGTTCAAATCAGAGCGATTGCGGGCAATAAGGGCATTCTTGATCCAAAAGAGATAGAAGCTCGCATCCGAGTTGGGACGGACATTCACGCACCACGAACAGGCTTAATCTGTCTTGAGAACGCACATAGTAACGGACGAGTCATTCCATTGGATATTATGAAGCGCAGTCACGCCGTCGCTCAGAAGCATCATGTCCCAGTGCATCTCGATGGTGCCAGAATATTCAATGCGGCTACCCATCTGAAATGCGACGTAAGAAACATTGCTCGCTTTGCTGATACCGTAATGTTTTGCCTCTCAAAAGGTTTGGCCGCTCCTGTTGGATCTATTCTGACGGGAACTTCTGCTTTTGTTGATAAAGCCCGTTATAACCGTAAAATGCATGGTGGTGGCTGGCGCCAGGCAGGAGTATTAGCTGCCCCGGGAATTCTTGCTTTGAAAGAAATGACTCTCAGATTAGGCGAAGACCACGAGAACGCACTTTATCTAGCGAAAGAGATTTCGAAAATTCCTGGGTATGAGCTAGATTTAGAAAGTGTTCAAATAAATATGGTCTGGTTCAAAGTACCTGCGCGCATTTCGATAGAAAAGATGATGTCTGCATTTGCACACGAAAATATAAAGGTGGGGTCACCTCACGACGGAAAAATGCGTTTAGTGACCCACTGCGGCATAGACCGCGTGGCGGTCGACCGAGTCTTGGATGTCATGCGAAGTTTTTGATCTGAATTCGATGGAGTCGATACTGCGTGACTAAGTCATCTTGAAAACGTCTTGCCGCTACTTTTTCCGAGCACAATCAAACGTATCTTCAACCGCATCGTCGGAATCATCTTTTGATTTCAGGCGTTCGACAGTTACTGCCGGTTTCGACGTGTATCCCCCTAAGGCCAAGTTTAAAGGTATTGCAGGAAGCTAGTCCACTTGACTAAATGCAAGCTGGGCCCGTAGCTTAGGTTCTCAAACCTAGATCATGCTTTTTTCCTGGTTCAACATTGTGCTATGATGACCTCTGGAGGATTTTTGATTTGAGTCCAACAATATACAGAGAAGGAAATAGGCGTTTCTTCTTCTTTTCGCGAGAGGAGCCTCGGATGCACGTGCATGTGTCCTCGCCAGATGGCGAAGCCAAGTTTTGGTTGGAACCCACTGTGGCACTTGCAGA
This sequence comes from Pseudobacteriovorax antillogorgiicola, assembly GCA_945862295.1. Lineage (GTDB taxonomy): Bacteria > Bdellovibrionota_B > Oligoflexia > Oligoflexales > CAIYRB01 > CAMAXT01. The sequence goes on along the minus strand of CAMAXT010000002.1, from coordinate 71,078 downwards.
TTACGCGGGATTCAAAAGAAAAGATCTTATTGAGATTCAGAAAACTGTGGAGGACCATGCAGATGAATTCAAGCGTCGATGGCAAGAATATTTCGGAAATTGAAATACAAAACATATCAGGGTTCGGAATTTGGCTTCTCGTTCGCGGCAAAGAATATTTCATGTCATATGAAAAATTCCCTTGGTTTAAAAACACAAATATAAATCAGATTTTAAATGTCAACCTAAGCCCGACCGGCAAATTATACTGGCCAGATCTAGACATCGACCTTTCTGTTGAAATTCTTGAAGCTCCTGAACGATTTCCATTAATCGCAAAGTAAGTAGATATTTTTTGAAAGTAAAACGAACTTGCTATTGGCCATTCCTCGCTAAACGAATAGTCGAAGCTATCGGAGTCGGAACGGTGATTAAATATTGGGTGAATTGTTCTTCCGAGTCTTCGAGAATTAGGCGTTTCCGCTGGTCTTCTTTTCTAAATGCGGCAGCGCAAAAGTCCGCCAGGGGATCTTCAGTACTTTCGCAGGCGACGCCAGCGTTTAAAATAGATGTAACGCGCTGCCCGACTTGTTTGAAACGTTTAAACCCAGATCAATAGGAACGTGTCGATACCAAGCCCCATATTGCATTGATGCTAATAGCTCTAAAGATAGAGCCCGACCCGCCATCCATAACACCAGCAGGACATGCTGGTAAACTAATAACCTTGGGTAGCGAGTATCGATACGTGGACTGTGAGGATTGAGCACAGCTGGGCGAAGCTATGTTTGAATATTGGTAAACACTACAAAATGAGGGTGATAAAGTAGAATTCAGACGAGAGAAGGAACTAGCGGGACAGTTTTCCACCGCCTAATCAATGGCGGCGAGGGAGGATTGATTCAGCTTGCAAGCATAATAACTTACCAGCCTCCGCTGGTGAAACTCCAAATCCAACAATTCCCGGATATATGATGAAAGGCAATTCTTGAATTCGACGGAGTAGATCTTGCACGACTAAGTCATCTTGATAATGCTTTGCCGCTACTTTTTCCGAGCACAATCAAACGTATCTTCAACCGCATCGTCGGAATCATCTTTTGATTTCAGGCGTTCGACAGTTATGGCTTCGGCCGACTTAAAGGTAAAGAAAAAGCGCATACCGACGTAAGTGGTGTTACTGCTGTTGATAACGGATGCCGTGGCGCGCGTACCGGTCTCAGCTGCCGTAGAAATGGTCATACCACCGCCAAGCCAGATTGCTGGGGCACTGGAATTACCAATGACTTCTGCGAAAAACTCAGTTCGTGATTTAGTTACGATATTCCATGTGTTACCAGAGCCATCTTTACACTCCCATGCACCAACTAAATCGTCAGCAGGTTTATTTTCATCAGAGTCATCACCTCCTGGCGTTGGAGCTGTTTTCTTACCTTTGATCAATTGTAGTGAGATCCTGTCATTAGAAAGCTCCATGCTACTACCAATGATCGTGTAATTGACACTTGTCGATGATGCTGCTGCACCCAAAGTCGAGATCGATGACTTGTCGATTGTCAGATGCAAACTCTTGCCCGCGAAATCTGCGAATGATCCGCGTGCTGTTGCATTTTCAACTGTTGGAATCGTAAAAATAAATGTGCCTTCGGTATCGTTTTTAAACTTGAATTCAGCATTGATACTGCTCTCACGCAAGCTACTGCCATCGGACACCGTCTTATTGATGAGGTGGCCGCTCCAATCGCCAGATAGTTGTCCTTTGAATGTCGTCGGCGCAGCGTCGCCGCCGTCCTTGCCGCCAAGATCGACGGAGCTACAGGCTAAAAAACTCAATCCTGCTACTAGGACGGTGATGAAGTTCAAAGATCGCACAGATAGGTCTCCTGGGATGCTGCGAAACTGGATCAAATTTGTTTATTCTAGTTTATAACTGTAAGCGTATTTTCGCTATTTTCTTACGGGAAGCTTATTTTGACATTTGCTTAAAAAATATAAATATCCTTGTCTTTCCCAGGCATACAAACGAAGACGCCGCAGAATTTGCATTCTGCGGCGTCTTTTAAATCTAAGACCTAAGCTTAGTATCCTGGTTTGATGCGGAAGATATCAGCTCCGCCGTGAGCAACAGATGCTCCTGCTAGTGAGCCGTCTGTTCCAATGCTTATTGAATCGGCCGAAAAGTATGTTTTACCCATGATGTCTTTAACGATGCCGCCAGTCGCGTCGTAACGTCGAACGCCAAAGTATCCAGATACCAGGTAGCTAGTCGGTGATTCGATAATGACTGACGAAGCAAGGCTTCCTTCTTGGGTTTCGATCATGCCACCAGCGCCAAAATTAGCATCGACAGCTCCATCGGCATTAAACGCTGCGATGAAGTAACCATCCTTATGGGCAGCATCGATGCGTCGACCGACAATCATGACTCGGCCGTGGTCGGCGTCGATGGATTCAGGGTAGATTGACCCACCGTCGGTTATTTTTCCAAACGTCGTCCTTTTAGAGGTTTTAGCTTTGATATCGACGATGAAAAGATCGCTGTCTTTCCAATGCCCGGTGGCTGCTAAAATATACAATTTGTCTTGGCTAACTTTAAGATCGATGCCGTTTGTGAACGTTAAAGAGTCAAAAGCATAACTACCATCAGTGCCGAAAGTAGTGTCGAGTATTCCTGCGGTCGTATACCTCGAGACGTGACCCGTTTTTGGAAATGTATAAATCCGGCCTTCGCTATCGAGATCAAAGGCAGAATGATTCCAAGATTCTGGTAGCGATACAATACCTTTGCTACCCCATGTTGCATCGATTTTTCCGGTGAGATCGAGGGCAACAATGATTCCACTACCACCACCATTCGCGGTGTTGGACTGTGATGCTGACACTAGGATACGTTTGTTGATTTCGTCGATTTGGACGCCGAATCCTTCGCTGATGCCTGGGATACTTTTTAGTTCTGCATATCCCCCAACGCCAAATGTTGTATCGAGTGAGTTGTCTGGAAGAAAGCGCCCCACTAAGATTGAGTATGTGGAATCGGTTCCGGCAGAACTAGCCGCAACAACTAGACGGTTCTGAGAGTCCGTCTTCAGCAGTAGATGGGACTGGTGTTGCTCCCTCGACGCTTGGCGCAGAAGAAGGCGCTGCCTCAGGCTGTTTAGCACCGACTGATTCGGCTACCATTGCATCACGGTCATAGATGCTTATGACATCAGTACTTAATCTAAACCCCCAGTTAGCCTAATTGTAATTTTCAAGTGCAAACCCGTTCTGATCTAAAACAGAGATTGTCGATTTCTCTTTACTCTCCTCACTCTCTTGAGAATTTTCAGCAGGTTTCAGAAGTCCGCATCTCGCAAACGTGATCAAGCAGATACCCGCAATTCCAAAATGCTTTAGGTAGGTTTTCAAGTCGTTTCTCCAAAAAAGTTCGTAATCTTGTCGGAATTGCTATGCTGTTTCATGAGATTTAAGAGTTAGTACTCTGTAAAATTAGGGTTTTACCTAAATTAACTGCTGAAATTGGTTAAATTAGGAAACCCATCTAAATGACTAGTAAAATCAGCCAAATATTTTTCTGCGGCAAATCGATATCTCCTACGTCTTAGTTAGTATTCAGGGGGTGCCAATGAACAAAGTCATTTCAACAAACTGGGTACGTGCAGCATTAGCGGTTAGCGCCATTACTACTGGATGGATGTTTTATATAGTTGCCAGAGCTTACGATCCAACGAGATTGTTAGATTATGCGGTAATCAAGAGTGTCAGCTATTCTGGAATTGTACCTCCCTACATGCAGAGCGTTCCGACGTTGTTGCACGCTCTTTGTATGGCGTCACTATTTAGTCTCGCATGTTCGCGCCGAAGTTCATTCTGGTTGATGTGGAGCGTGTCGACACTTGGCTATGAGATGCTTCAACTTTCTTTTCCGTCGATCGGAACGTTTGATGGACGAGATCTTTTGAGCATAGCGTTTGTGATTCCAGTTTGCTTTAAGATCTCCCAAAAATTATCTGCAGAATCCGATCAGTCACGGGTTCGACAAACTCTGTGCCTAGTCTTCGCCATTGCCTCTTCTGTCGCTAGCGCTGGTCCACCAGCTACCCAAAGTATTACACACCTGCCAATCTGTATGTCTGCTGAAGAGTTTAGATCCGCATTTCTAATCGATGTTCCAAAGACAGTTAAAACGGCGGGTAAAATTCACCTAAATGGCAATCTTTTACTCGTTAGTGAGCCTTTCGAAGGCATCCACGTTTTTGATAACACAGATCCAGCAGCACCAGTTCCCGTCGCCTTTATAAGGATTCCTGGTAACACCGATATCGCCATGAAAGACAACCTTCTTTACGCAGACAGTGCGGTCGATCTCTTGACGATCAAGTTTCAAGGCAACAATGCAGCACTAGCGAACCGATTGGAGAACGTCTTTGCCCCGCGTACCCCCTCAGACTTTTCAACTGATGATGTCTATGTACCCGAGCATAAGATGGAAGAATGCACCAAGAGTGGTGGCATCGTCGTTGGCTATACCAAAAGAAAAGATGGCGATGCGTTTGAGAAAAAAATTGAGGAGAATAAAAAATGAAACAATTTTTACTACTACTTTTAGTCTTATTGATATCGAACGGCTGTAGCGAAGGTGGAGCAGGTTTGGCAGGTACCGGCGTAGGTGGGTCGACAGCTCGTTTTGCGGTCGTTGGCGACTATTTATATGTCATTAACAAATTCGATCCGAAAGCGGGTCAACCGGCTGAGAATGATAGTACGTTTAGAATGGCTAGTCGCTGGCGAGACAGTTTTGATACATTTTCCTTGGCAAATCCAGAGTCCCCTTCGTTTAAATCGCGCTTAATACTTGACCTAAATCAGCCAGAAACAATTCATCCAGTTGGAAATAATATTTTTTTGGGCACCTCAAGCGGCATGATGATTCTTTCTCTCGAGGTGCCAGAGGAGCCCCTGTTTCTGTCTTTCGCGGGCCATTTCCGCGCTCGCGATCCGGTCGTTGTTTCAAACGGTAAAGCATATGTAACCCTTCGCTCCTCCGAGACTGATCGGTTTTCAAGCGGCATCAATGAGCTGCAAATTTTCGATGTGCGAAATTTACAAATGCCAATGGCTCTCAGCGTCTTTCCTATGACGTCACCTTGGGGTCTAGGTGTACAGGAAAACAGAGCTTACATTTGTGACGGTTCGTCCGGACTCCGTGTTCTCAGCGTTAGGGATCCGCAAGCTGTCGCCGAAATCGGGGCTGTAAACACCGACATCTGCTTCGATGTCATTACAACTCCAACGCATGTCATAACGACTGGCTTAGCAGGAATAAATCAATACAAAATCCTGGCAGACACAGACACACCGGAACTCTTAAGTACTATCACCCTCGAACAACCACAGTGAGGAAGACAATTTATGAAGGCACGTTACAGCTTAGCTGCTGGTTTATTGATATTTTATTTTTTTCTTGGATCTCAGGTAGCGGTTGCCAAAACTGTAGAAAAATCTCCAATCCAGAAACGCCCATTGTCCTTGTATCTGACGCATGGCGGAAGCTACTTGAAATCCCCAGAGCTTGAACGCCTCGATATCGCCCGCTCTGCTTTTGCTATCGGAGCCGGCGCTGGATACGATCTGACCTCCGATTTTACGATTAGTACTGAACTTTTGTTTGTTGATTCGATCAAAAAAGTAGGCTCGGACTACAGTTCGGCATCCACATCGGCAGCTTCTAACCGGTATCATCAAGACCGCCTCACTCTAGGCGGGTCTTTTAAAACGCAGATGGCAAAGAATTTAGTTCTGTTCCCAGAAGCTGGTCTCTCGTTTAATCATTTGAAGATAACTCTTACCGAGCACAGTTACCGTGTCGTCACCTCCCAGCGGTCCCTTGGCTGGTATTTGGGATTTGGCAGTATTGTGCCGATAAAGCGCGTCTTCTTCGACTTCCGTTACAAGTATCAAGGAGTCAAACTTAAGATGGAACGTATCGGTGCGGATGAGATGATGTTTCAGTCTACGATTTTAGCGGGATTTGGCTTTGTTATTTAAAAAAATAGCGAAGTAGACGAGTTGGTCCAAATCAAAAACGGCTAGGCTCACTATCCGTTTTTCCACTTTATCACTGGATCTTTGCATGAGGATTTCTGTTTGATGTCCTGACGCCAGCCTTCTTTTGTTTTGCTGTCGCCAAAGTTTTGCACCGCCATCGATTCAGCATAAATAATTGTTTTGTCAGGGTGACGATGCTGACTTGTGGGTGCAACGATAATTTGATCCATAATATTAATTGGTTTTAACCAGCAGCCGCCGACAAGTTTCAGGGCTTTGTGGTATTCCGTGTTAGTGGGGTTTTGATTCATTTGCTGATCGCTGTTTAGTATTACCCTGATTTTTAAATAGGATCCTATATCCATGCCCCACTTTTCGATGACTTTTATTCGGACCTCTGAAACTACCTTTCCAGACAGAACATCAAGGCTGCTTTCTGAAATACTTTCAACCGAACCGGCAACCTGCTGCGGCCCGCACACGATATGAATAGCGGGCTTGAACAAAGGCCAACAACCAAAAGCAGGTTTTGAAAACAAAATGGCAGTTAGTAACAGTAATATATATTTTATAGGGAGTCCTAATTAAACTTTGTTTCTGTTTACAGGATTTAGAATTCAATTTTGACCAGTGGAAGGTTCAAAGCGAATTTCTGCTTCGAAGCCGACGGTTCCGAAAGCGGACCGGAGTTATTTGTGTGCCCAGGTTGGTCAGGCTTCTGCTCTTCCTCGATGCGCTTACGGGCTTTCGCCATTTGTCTGCTGCCTACGATAGTGAATGGCAGTCCGATACCGAGGCCGACTGTCGTTATAATTACGCCAGTTAGCATGACTTCCTCGGCATTTTTCCTGCATCGTTCTTTGCTGTCGCCAAAAGAACCAGCGCAGGTATTTTGAACAGCTCCGACTATAAAGGTACCAACTCCAATACCGCCGAGAACTGCTAAACTTGTGACGCCTAAAGTTCTTTGCGTTCGTCCAGAGGTATAATCGGGATCAGCAAGGTACTGAGGATAGAAGGGCGAATGCTTATCGCTTTTGGCAAATACTTGACCCTCTGCGGTAAAAGCAATCAGCAGGGTACAGGTTATATGCCAGCGAGATTTCGGCATCTGTGCCCCTCGTAAGTTAAATGTGCCTCTAATTCGTACATCTGATTGTAAGATATCTGGTCCCCTTCCCCAAGAGCGTGGCTTTTTTCTAGTCACAAGATGCCTGTTTTAAAAAAACATGCTATCTTGGACTCTATGACACTAGACTTTGAAATTCAGGAACATGGAAACGAAACTGTTGTTCAGTTCCGTGGCGAAATAGACATCCATGTTGGCGAGACTCTCAAAGAACTAGAGAGAAAACTTAAAACCTCACGTCTACGCTTTGATTGCGGAGGCATTGCCCGCATCAATTCGATAGGGATTACTATTTGGCTTAAAGCGCTCGAGACACTAAAAAACCACGTCTATAGTTTTTCCGAATGTAACGAGCAATTTTTAGACGTGGCAGTAATGATCCCACTTTTCCCGGGAACCGGTTGGATTGAATCGATTAAGATTCAGTACAGTTGCGATGGTTGCCAGCATGTGGAAAAAAGACTCCATGAAACTGGGAATGGTCAGGTACCGAAAATCGATACAACTGCAAGATGCCCAAAATGCACCGAGGCGCTTGAGACTGATTGCGATTTAGCTGATAACTTGGAAACCTTGAACGACCGTGGCTCTTTTACGGCGCGTGCATAGACAGACCGTTCTTATGTAAACGTAAAAAGGCCCTCAAAAAAATGAGGGCCTTTATAGTTTTTAGCATCCCAACTCTACTGAGCGGTCGCACCCTCAACAGGCCGCGGTGCCTTCGGTGCCGGACCTGAAATTGCTGCTCCAGCCGCTAGTGCTTTTTCGTCTTTAAACGCCTTACGCAAGTGCGGCGGAATATCGACCTTCATATCGACGCCAACGACTTTCGACACACCAGGCTCCTGCATGGTGATACCGTAAAGGGTGTCGAGAACTTCCATGGTTCTTCTGTTGTGCGTAATAACGATAAATTGGAACTGTGATGACAGTGCTTCCAAAATACTGTTGTAACGACCAACGTTGGCTTCATCGAGTGGGGCGTCAACCTCATCCAAGAAGCAGTACGGGGTTGGTTTGGTTTTCAGAAGTGCGAAAATCAATGAGATCGCCGTCAAAGCCTTCTCCCCACCTGAGAAGAGCGACATTGGCTTGATGCTCTTACCCGGCAAGCGGCACATGATTTCGACACCGCTTAAGAGCGGGTTGTCTGGATGTGTTAGTTCCAGCCTTCCTTCGCCTGTAGGGAAGAGAATCGGGAAGAGGTTCGCGAACTCATTGTTGATGGTTTCGAAGATCTCTTGGAATCTCTTAACAGAGGTTTCTTCGATTTCAAGAATCGCTGCCATAAGTAGGTCGATACTTGAAAGGACTTCGTCCCGTTGCTTAATGATAAAATCACGGCGCGTGGTCTTCTCGTCGAATTCTTGGAGAGCCATCATGTTGATCGCGCCCATAGATTCGATTTTCGAGCGCAAACGCTGAACTGAGCGCGTCTTAGACTCGTGGTTGAACTCTGGATCCATCTCGAAGTGATAAGTTTCCAGATCTAACTTGTATTTTTCGATCGACTGCTCAGTGATTCCAGACAACGCCATTTTCACGCGTTCAAGCTGGATATTCTTATCGTTGAGTCCCCGTTGAGCCGCATGCTGCTGATCGCGAAGAGTTCGCAATCTGCCGTCAATGACGCGGAGTTCTTCAAGGATGTGGGCGTTTTCTTCACGTTTAGATGCGTAGTCTGACTGCAGCTTGTCCCTGTCAGCGATGAAGGACTCAATGTCACCTTTAGCCTGCTCAAAGTAAGCCTTAGCTTCTTCGACTTCGGTTTCAAGACGTGAGCGTTCTTCGTAGCGACGCGCTAATTTGTTTTGCAGAAGTTCGAGCTGAGCTTTGTTGTTCAAATAGCCATCACGCATTGCTTGCGCCCTAGCTTCACACTTAGCGAGTTCTAGCTTTTTAGACTCGTGCATGCGGCGAAGCTCTTCTTTGCGGTCGAGAAGAGATGCTGATTCTTCTTCGATCGTTGAGAGTTCGGTTCTCGCATTGCCGAGTTCTTTATCAAGAGACGCGCGGTTCTGGTTGAGTGTCGCCAGTTCCGAAGTCATACGAACAAGGTTCGCAACGAGCTTGTCGATGGTTGTTTGTGACTCAGTGATCAGCTCTTGCTTACGGTCAAAGATCTGCTGAACGGCTTGCAAGGCTGACATAACTGTCAGAACGCCTTGATTCTGTGCCTGCAGCTTCGCATCGATGTCGGCCACGATCTGGCGGTCTTCGTTGATGCGGTAGTCAAGTTCGTCGATCTCACCTTGAGCACCAGCAAGCTGGGATTCAATGGATTTAAGTTCAACAGCGAGGTTTTCCATCTCGGTCTTACGACTGAGGAGGCCACCAGTATTTTTACCGCCAACAATGAACTCATCATTGCCAGTGAAGGAGACGCCTTGGCTTGTAAAGATGATGACTCCACGCGGGAGTTCATTCAGCTGATCATTGTCTAGTGCCAGAGAAGGCATAAGATAAAGGCGGTCGACAACCGAGTTGATTTCCGGCAAGCGGCTATCAACTTTTAGATATTGCTTAAGAGGCTCAGCTCCGGTGTTTTCCGACCAGTTCTTAACTGCTTCAGCATCGATCTTTTCACACTGAGATAGAATGCAAACAGGCAAAGTGCCAGTGCCAAGACGGTTAGCAATGCGCACCATCTCGTTGAAGTGATCGAGGCTACTAACAACCACACGCTCAGACCAACGTTCAAATGCAGCAGCCGCTTTTGGCGGAAGCTCTCCTGAGTCTCTGGTGTAAGAGATATAGTCAGTTAACATGCCTTGGAAGAACTTCGTACTAGACGGCTCTTCCGCTTTCATCTTAGCTAGAGCACCAGCGGCGTCGGTAGCTCCTTCAGTGATTTCCTGAAGAGAAGTAAAGCGTGCTTTGCTTTCATGGTATTTTTCTTTTAGGCCGTCGCGGCGTTGATTCGCGTTACGGATTTGGTTGTAGCGCGTAGCAACCATGGCTTCGCGTTCGTGCTTCTCACGGATCTCTTTGTCGAGACCAGCTTTCGTAGCACCTGCTTTTTGTTCTGCGTCTTCAAGATCAGTGCGGACAGATTCAACGTCTTTTAGAAGAAAGCTCATGCGCTCATCTTCTGACTTGGAATCGTTTTTATTGCGATCGATCTCTTTTTCCAGAGCTTCGGTTCTGAACTTGTTGCTTTCGGTTAAGCGTTCAAGATTCCTGATTTCATCTTCAAACTCTTCCATTCGGCCTTGGTAGACCTGGGCAGCTTCGTTTGCTGATTCGACTTCATATTCGAAAGATTCGATTGCTTCGTTTAGTTCGCGAGCAACAGACTCTGCCTTTGAAAGTTCTCTTTGCGCTGAGTCAACTTGGGTCTCAAGAACGCGAAGGTTACGGTCTTCTTCGTCAAGTTCTGAAGCGATATCGGTTAAGCGGCGTGAGCCACTGTCAATCTTGTCCATTGACGACTTAACAGTCGATTCACTACGGGCGATTTTCTCCCGGATAACAGAGATCGATTCCTGCAAAATTTGCAGTTCTGGATCGGCTTCATCCATCTGGCCTTGCAATTCCTGATGGCGGGACTCGTGACCTGAGATTCCAGCTATGGACTCAGCTTCACTTGCCATGAAGTTTTCCATTTCGTTCTGGAACTTATTTTGTTGTTCACGGAAATGGTGAAAGTTGTGCGCGAAAAGTGAGACTTCTTCTACTTTAAGCTTCTCACTCTGCACTTGGTATTCGCGTGCTTTGTCGACTTGCTCAAAGAGCGTCGATAAATGCTTATCGACTTCTGCCAAGATGTCTTCGATACGAGAAAGGTTGAGATTGGTTTGCTCTAACTTCTTCTCGGCTTCAGCTTTACGGCGTTTGAACACCATGGTGCCGGCGGCTTCTTCGATGATCTCTCTGACGTCTTCTGGTTTCGCGTTCAAGATACGCTCAACCTGACCTTGCTGAATCATCGAATAGCTTCGACCACTAAGGCCAGACGATGCGAAGAAACCAACAATATCTTTCAAACGACATGGTTTTTTATTGATCAGGTATTCGCGCTGGCCATCGGCATACATGCGGCGTGTCAGAGAGATCTCTGGTTCGTGGCGGTATTCAGGAGGACAGAATGCACTGTCATCGCGGTTATCAAAAACCAACGATACTTCTGCCATGCCGAGTGGTTTTCTTCTTTCAGAACCGGCGAAGATAATGTCGGTGGCTTTTTCACCACGCAAATTTTTCGCGTTCTGCTCACCCATCACCCAACGTACAGCGTCGATGATGTTACTTTTTCCAGAACCATTGGGGCCGACGATACCGGTGATGCCGGTGTCGAGGTTGACGACTATCTTATCCGCAAAGGACTTGAACCCGGAAATTACGATCTTTTTCAGGAACATGCAGTTTGTCTCTTATAAAAAACGCCAGAAAAAGCCTGTGCTCTCTCATATCAGGCTCATAGCTAATTGTCATTCGATGCGCTTAATTTCCCTTATACCAACGCCCGGCGTAACCTCCAAGAGCATAACTGCATTGCCATAGAACGAGCAGGACAGCGCGCGACCCGTCTTATTTAAGGCAATTTGGTAGTAAGTCGTAATATTTGGGGAAGAAAGACTGCCCGGAAGCTCCGTAAACCAGCTGTTTTCTTCCAATGTTTTCGCAGTGATTGAGTAGTAGACCTCGTTACGGTTCCAGGCTTCAGAAGCTAAATCTCTGAAATGATTAACCACTAGGACTTGCTGACCATTGATCTCAGTAAGCTCAAAATCGCCTGGATAATGATATTTTGTTGTTTCGACCCCGTTTTGACCCTCACCTTTAAATCCCGAAATACGTTCAAACGATAGAACGTCACCGGTGTGCGGGACTTTGCCTTCGGTTGACGGTCTGATATCTCCAACAAACTGAACTTTTACGATTTGGTTTGCGAACGCGCTTTTTGCCGGAACACCCCGGTGCGAAAGGTAAAACGTATCTGGATCAAACGGATCCGGTTTCACGTCATAGAAGTTGGTGCGGTAGTACTTAAAGTTCGGGTCAAGAGCACTGAGCGTATCGGGGGTACCGTCAAAGTTATTCAGGTGGAAATAGAGCCAGCGCGTTTCTTTTTTGAGAATAGGGTCTAGGCCAGCGCGCGAGGGAAATATGCAGTTTTCGATCGGTGTTACGACGCAACCTGTCGCTGACCCATTGTCTCTTTCTGCTTTGATGTCATAGACGGTGAATTGATAGATGCTCTTCCCGCTGCTAGCGGCGACTTCGCGTCTGTTCGACTGCATGTCGTCTGGGATTTCATCGGGAATTGATTCACCAGCATCGTTGAAAACTTCTTTTTGAGCATCGTCGAAAGTCGAGAGATCGGCGGATGGAAGGTCAGCCGAAGTCTGACTGCCGATGTCGGTTGTGAAGGCAAATAATAGCTCCCTTTTAGGGTCGATATATAGGGCCCGACGTGTGGCGTCTAGGCGGCGGATTTGTTTTATCCAGCTATTTTCGCGGGCTGCTTCAAGTTTGCCGATATAGAGATTGCCGTCAGCGCAGCTTACGAAAAAGTAATCGTAACTTTTTCTCATCGTAGCGTTGATTGGACTGCAGCTGAGGTTGAATTTTTGTTTAAGAACAGGCTCTTTTGGATCGGTGATATCGAAAAGAAGAATGTGTGCTTGGCCTTTGTCGTCCGGGAAGTCGGTCGTAACGATCATATCCTTATCGGTGACCGTAAGGCTGCGACCGAGGCGAGGCACTTCGACGCTTTTTATTTTATTGCCATCTTGATCGATGATCAGGACAGAACCCATATTGTAGGTTCGGTCAAAGTCGGCATTAAGGATGTAGAAGTATTCTCCAGACTCGGAAGCCTGGACATCGATTGGACTAGCAACCTTATCGCCGATGCTAGGGAAGATTTCATCCCGCTTACATGAAAGGGAGATGGTTAGTAGTGCAATCGACAAGCAAGTGACTTTATTAAGCATAGTAAGCGCCCAGATTCCGCAATAAATATATGGTTGAATATGCTCGTATGACGGGCTTAGGATGGCATGGGCTGACAATATCCGCCAACCCTTATTTTGCCCTTGTTCGGGGGCCTCGGGCTCCTGTATGAGTCCTGAACAAGCAATCGGACATATCCCGGATCGACAAACGAAGCGGGAATTTTCAAATAAGTTGGCTACCAGAACGTAAAAGGAAGATTAAATGGCTTCATTAAACCGTGTCACTGTCATGGGAAACCTCGGTCAAGATCCAGAGTTACGCTATACGCAGAGCCAAACTCCTGTGTGTACTTTCAGCGTCGCAACTACTGATTACCGTACTGGCCAAGACGGACAGAAGATCGAACAAACTGAATGGCACCGTATCGTTGTCTGGGGAAAAATGGGCGAAAACTGCTCTAAATACCTAGCAAAAGGCCGATCAGTTCTTGTCGAAGGCAAACTGCAAACAAGAAACTGGGAAGATAAACAAGGTCAGAAGCGTTATGTCACCGAAGTGGTTGCACAGAACGTTCAATTCGTCGGCGGTGCATCGCGCGGCGAGCGTCCAGCGACTCAATCAGCTCAAAATGAGTACGGCGGCGGCGGTACTAGCGATCATATGGAAACCAGCTTTGGTGGTCCGGAAACATCTGGACTCGATGACATCCCATTTTAAGCAATTCTAATAAGCCAAAATGACGCAATGTTCTGGAAATTCAATAGTTTCCAGAACATTATCTTTTGGGGGCATCTTGCAAAATCTTAGAGATCGGTCTATTAATAATATATCGCACTTTTGCGCATCGTCTTCTATTAATAATGAGGTGCTGTATATGTCTATTTTAAACAAACTATTAAAATCATCCTTGATCCTTCTTCTTGCGACACCTGCAATGGCGGACGATGTTGTCCCAGCTGATGATGTTGTTGACCGTGATTCAGAGTTACCAGATTCCATCAGCCTTCGTGGATTCGCCCACGCTGGTAGCGGCTGTGCCGCAGGTACTGCTCGCGGTGAATTCCCGATCGGTTCAGAGCTCTTCATTATCTGGGACGGCTTTGAAGCAGAAGCTGGCCAGGGAATTCCACTTCGTGATGCCCGCAAAAACTGTCAAGTAAATCTCGACATCAACCATACTGCTGGTTGGCAATACGCTGTTGAGAGCATCGAGTATTCTGGAAAAGTAAACGTCGCTGATGGCACTCAAGCAGTAGCTGGATCGGCTTACTACTTCCAAGGAAGTGCAGAGACTGTCCGTTCGAATACACTTTTCGAAGGCCCACTCCGCCGTAACTTCCGCGTTCGTGACACCACAGATGCAGCGGAACAAGTATGGTCGACCTGCGACGCGACTCGTTCGCTTAACATCAACTTTCAAGTTCGTTTGAGCGACGCAGCTTCTTCCGGCGCAACCGGAACAATTTCTTTCGGAGTAGGCGGTTCAGCTGGAACGCTCATTAAATTGAAATGGCGTCAGTGCGATTCCCAGGACGTAAACTAAGCTAATCCGCTAATCCGGGTCCGACCGATTACGGATTAAGGGTAATCCGGGTCCACCCGACCGATTACGGATTAAGAGATGTAAATACAAAAAACCCGCGACGCATGTTCGCGGGTTTTTTAATGCGTAATCAGTCGGGTGGACCCGGATTAGAATCTAATCCCGAAGCCGCCCATTATTGACAAGAAGTTATCGAATCCGGAATCTGTACCTAGGAGCGTGTAGTTCTCTAGGGAAGCCGTAACCAGAAAGCGTTTCATAAAGTGATAGCGCTGACCAATCGAAAGGTGCAACGCTAAATTGGATTGCGCTTCAGGAACTGGACGACCGTTGATACCGGTTTCTTCTTCGTTTTTAGTGCCAGGGTTTTTGCCTTCAGCGCGTTCGGTACAACCTTCAGGTCCTTTTACTTCGGTTGAATCGTCTTTACGGCAGAAAAAACCACGGGAAGGTTTCCCACTCGCAACCTCTGACTGCTTTGGATAATAGTCAGAAAGAGCAATACCGCCACCCATTTTGATGTAGAAATCAAAATAGTTGGTGGCCGACATAAGTACGATCTGCTTGCCGTAGATGGGATTCCAAACGAAGTTACCGATAAACATATTTTTCAGTTCGCGAATCGGTACATAGGCAGGGCCGAAGTTGGCGTCTTCCTTTTTGTCTTCTTTTAGACCTTCTGCGTCACCGCATTCGGCTTCAACAGCGTAATTTGGATCATTGTAGAAGGTCTCGATGCAACCACGCTCATCTTTATCGCTGGTAGCAGCAAAAATACCTTCGAAGTTAAATCCCCATTCTTCCGACCAGAAATAGGTTAAGCCTACATCTGCGAGAAATGTGTTGTTGTATGAAGAGTTAAGGACAAGGCCAAAACGTGCATCAAGTTCGATTTTTTTCTTTTTAGGAAAAAGTTTCATCAACACGACTTCATTCAGGTCTGATGCCTTTTCGTAGGCTAGTCCTAAATTCGATGGTGCGAACACCCCTAAAGCGATTGTCAGTAGGATCAAAATCCGGTTCATTAGCACAACGGGCATCCTTTCCCCTGCGGTCCAGAAAAAGCTTTTAGTCTGACGATGTTAGCTTTCACCGCCAAGAGGCGACTCTGACCTTTTGATTCGTCGACTAAATCTAATTGTAACATGCCGAGGCGAGGCAAGCCTAAGGTTCTGAACTTATGAAGCTTTCCGAGTCTCTAACCTGATTTTGGATATTTGGAAAACTCACAGCGAATGGTCAGCAATCAGGCAACCTTAAAAGCACCAACCTCTACATACTCAGTAAATGGTCCATTGGATGAAGGTCAGGATATCTCCAGACTGAAGTATTTTAGCTACATCGGTTTTGAAGATCCGCTGTGTGAAGCACGGTGGCTCGCCTTAACGCATGGTACCAAAGTTGCTTAGTTCAGGTATTGAAACACTTTTTAAGTGGTAGTAACTGGTCTTGTTGAGGAGAAACTTATGGCAAATCAAATAGAGCAAAAAGACATATTAAAGCATCTTAAAAAAGCAAAAACATTGATGCTGACAACTGATAGCGACGAGGGCTTACGCGCGCGCCCGATGAGTCTTGTTCAGGATTTTTATGACGGCGAGCTGTATTTTTTTACCAACGCTGATTCGAGAAAGGTTGAAGAAATTGAAGACGAACACAAAGTTTGTGTGTCAGGAACGAACGCAAGCGATAAAGCTTATTTCTCTTTGACCGGCAGAGCAACGCTGACGCGGGATGAAAAGCTAATCGATAAGTTCTGGAATCCAGTAGTTGCGTCTTGGTTTCCCGAAGGGAAAGAAGACCGTAGCTGTGCACTTTTGAAAGTTAGAGTCGAAAGCGTTGACGTCTGGGAAAGCGAAAGCAATCCTTTGTTTTTCTGGTACGAGGTCTTTAAAGCTAAAATTGTTGATAAGATGCCAGATGTTGGCGAGCTAAAACATCGCGACGAGCAGGGATCGCATGCCCCAAATTAAAACAGTCCATCTCATCGCCAATCCGAAATCAGGAAAAGGTCTAGGTGCGCAACTGCTCGGATTGCGCACCTTTCGGATCCGCACTTTGGGCAACTCAACCCAGGCGTTGATGACGCAATGCTGCGCTGTCTTCGACGGTTGACACCTGATATGGTGCTCATTTCAGGCGATATTACGCAAAGAGCTAGGCGCAGTCAGTTTCTTGCTGCCCGAGCGTTTATGGAAAATTTAAAGCCGATTTTAACCTTTGCGATTCCAGGGAATCACGATATTCCGCTCGAAAATTTGCCACTACGTTTTTTTGCACCGTACCGCGGCTTTCACCGTTATTTCCAATCACGACGGGAAGCTCAGTTTATGTTTGGGGATGTTAGCGTGACTGGGCTGAATTCCACCAGTCGCTGGCGGCATGTGCAGGGGGAACTATCACTTCAGCGCATTCGTCCTCCACTTGAGCGTTCTAGCAAAGAGTCGCGCATTAGGGTGGTATCAATACATCACCCAATGGATTGCGCAAAACATGTGGACGAAAAAAACTTGATAAAGAACCGTGACGAGGTCGCCCAGCTCTTGGCTGAGACCAAGACCGACTTGATTCTCTCAGGCCACATCCATGACCCATATGTCGAACTCTCGACCCAGCGTTACCCTGAGGTCCAGCGGTCGATGATCATTTCTGTAGCGGGGACAAGTTTATCGTCGCGCACGAGAGCTGGTGCTCCGAACTCATTTAATTGGATAGAAATAGCAGCGGGTACGCACGATACAATTCAATTGACACGAATGGACCTAGCAGCTGACGGAGAGTTTAAACCGGTAGAAAAGAAACCTGACCGCTTCTTAAAAAAAGAATCTGGTGGCTGGTCTCGCTTCGATTAACATGGGTTTAGTTGCAGCAGCCTATGAAGAAATGATAATGTTACCCGATTAGTTCATCAAAAATCACCAACCGCTTTTTGCTGAGAGACCTATGAGAATTATTTTTGTAGTCTTTTTACTTGTGAGTTCCTTTTCTTTCGAACTCCGAGTTCAGCTGAAAGCCAGTAGTGCACCCTGTTAAAATTGCATCGTCAAGAAAAGCTTTTCCAGCAACAGAAGTTGCTTTGATTAAGGAGTAGTTTGCTAGGCAAGTTCATCGATTGAAAACGTGTTCAATTCCCTTACTCCCTTCTCTCAACTGCCTTTGATGAGATTTCGAGAGTCGTCGGTGGATTTGCGAGACATTTGCAAGAGGGCTCCTCGAAAGAAGTCCAATGAATATAAATTACTTACTAAGCTCGACAAAAATCTGTTCGATTCTTACGGCGCGTTCTGCGCAGCGAGTCTTTATGGCTTCGAGTTTTTCACCAGTTTTGCCTTTACCGTCTGGATCTTTAACGGAAACATAAAATTTGATCTTTGGCTCCGTGCCCGATGGCCTTACGCTAACTTTGGTTCCATCAACCAAGGTGAACTGTAAAACGTCTGAACGCGGTAGATCTAGAGTTCCTGATGCTTGAGGTTTTCCAGTTTCCATGTTGAAGGTTTTAGACAGCTCATAGTCTTGTAGTGACTTAACAGCAATACCGTCGATTTTTGCTGGCGGCTGCTGACGCATGCGGTTCATCATATCTTTGATTTTTTCTGCGCCTTCTTTGCCTGGTAAAGTCAGGGTGTGCAGGGTTTCGTAATAGACACCGTGCCGGGTGTACATGTCGTTTAAGACATCAACGAGAGTTTTCCCCTTTGAGCGGTAGTAGGCTGTCATCTCAGCCGCTAGGCAACATGAAACCACGCCATCTTTATCGCGTACGAATGATCCAGCCATGAAGCCAAAGCTCTCCTCACCGCCGCAGACGAATTTTTTGTAAGGTTTAAGGCGACCGGTTTCGTAACCATCAATGACGTCGCAAATCCATTTAAATCCGGTGAGTGTCTCTTCGCAAGACGCGCCTACCTCGCGTGCGATGTCTGCTTGTAGATCTGTCGTAACAATCGTTTTGATAGATAGCGCGTCTTTCGGTAGTTTGCCGGTTTCTTTTAATTGAACCAGAACGTATTCATTTAAGAGGCAAGCGATTTGGTCGCCGTTCGGACGAAAAAACGAATTGCCGATGCGCACTTCGAGGCCGATGCGGTCGCAGTCTGGATCGGTTGCCATGATCATATCAGCGCCATTTTTCAGCGCTAAGGCTCTCGCAAGTGCAAGTGCATCTGGTTCTTCAGGATTCGGACTCTTTACAGTCGGAAAATTTCCGTCTGGCTCTCTCTGTTCCGGGACAACTTCGACTTGTTTAAAGCCGTACCTCTTCAGCATTTCAGTTACCGGATAGAGACCAGCTCCGTGCAGTGGTGAGTATACTATTTTAAAATTGTCACGGCCTTCAGAACGCATGGAAAGTGCGGATACGTTCTTGAAGTATTCCTCGTCGAGATCAGCGCCTACTTCTTTAACAAGTTCTTTAGATATCGCCTGCGCGTAGGACATTGTTTTGAAGCTGTCGTAGTTGGTGATGCCTGCGTAAATATCGATGATTTTTTTATCATGCGGAGGTACAAGCTGGCCCCCCGTCGCCCAGTAAACTTTATAACCGTTGTAGTTTGGCGGGTTGTGACTTGCTGTTACGCAAATACCGGCTTGGCATTTATAGTGTCGAACCATAAAAGAAAGCATCGGAACTGGTCGCAACTCTTTAGTGATGACGACTTTGATGCCGTTGGCCGCGAGAATTTCAGCGGCTGCCTTCGCAAAATCTCTCGAGAAGTGACGCGAGTCATGTGAAATGGCAACACTACGTTCTTGGTTCGGGAATTGCTGAGCCAAGTAGGTGGCAAGTGCGGTCGTCGCTTTTCTAATGTTGTAAATATTCATCCTGCTCGTACCGGCGCCTAAAATCCCGCGCAGGCCTCCAGTGCCGAATTCGAGATCACGGTAAAAGCGGTCAGTGAGTTCTTTCTCGTCCTTTTTCTCAAGCAGATTTGCGATTTCATTTTGAGTAGTTTGATCGAAAACTTTTGAGGTAGCCCAGTAGCGAGCTTGGTCAGCAATTTTTTGGTCGAGCATATGGCTTCCGATAGTTAGCAATTTTTTTAATAAATGTTCGCCAAGTCTTATCGCGCAAAAACGTTACGCTTTAAGGTGTTGCGAAGGTATGAATTATGCTTGAAATCAATTGCGGGGCCAAGGCCAAGATTTTATCAGGGCCTCGTTACCAGGATTGCTGCTAAGTACCTGCGGGTAGCATAAATATAGAACTATTCCAGGGCCATGGAAGCGGTGATGTCCGCTCTGGAGCCGGCCTGCAAGTGGGACCGCTGCATCCATTTCGACAGTTGGTGTATTCACAAAAAGGTTTGGTGCGAGAAAAAGATCGCGCCTTGAAGTAATGATCTCCGGATCTCCGATGAATGATACTCCGAACGCCGCATCGGTAGTATTGATGCAGTCTATGGCATTGTCTAAGACATCGTAGTCGTAAACTGCGATGTCAGGAGAGAACAGAACGTTGCCTTGATAGGCTGTTTTGTTATCAAATTTCTTAAGCATATGCACACCTGGCGTGACAAAATTCCCGTGCACTTCACTTTCAATGACTTTACCCCAGGTTAAAGTCTCAGATTCTCTGTTGGCCATAGTTTGAAAGCGAAGAAATTTCTCAACTGACTTTTCTGAATAGAGTGGCCCCATGAATGGGTAGTCATTTTCATTCTGGTGATCAACATCTGTTCGGCCAACTTTTACCGAACGGACAGCGGCGACGATTCGCTCTTTAAATTCCGAAAGCATCGAGCGGTAAACAAACACGCGACTGGTCGATGTACAGCGTTGACCAGCAGATTTTAATGCTCCGTACATCACGCACTTGACAGCGTGTTCCAAGTCAGCAGACGAGTGGACAATAACAGAATTTTTTCCGCCACTTTGTAGGATGAGTTGTCTTCCTAGATGGGATTTTGATTCAAGACGGATAGCGTCACAGTGCTCGCGCGATCCGGTGTAAAGCATCGCGACCACACGGCGATCGCTAATGAGATGCTTAAAGGTATTAAAATTTCCGAAAATAATGTTCAGCAAACCCTTCGGTAAATCTAGCTCACGAGTAATTCCCGCTACCAGCATACTGAATAGAAGAGAGTGCGATGAGGAGTTTAAAATAAGAGGGCAACCAGCTAAGACTGAAGCAGAGAAATAGAGTGCAAAGCTAGTGACCGGCGTTGAAAATGGAAGATAGGCAGCAGTGACGCCGATTGGTAATAATTCGTAGGAGCCTTTGCCGACACCAAAGTGAGTTGGTGTAATCAGGTTCTTTATGACGAGCTCACCGTTTTCGGAGACCCATTCCATATATTCCAATGCAGATTCTAGATCAGACTGGGCTTCCCATTTAGGTTTTCCTGCTTCAAGACGGAGAATCGATTCAGCGCAATCACGGTAGTCTGCAAGGACCTGGCGGAATCGTTTAAGTAGTGCTAGTCGTTGATCAACTGGGATGCTCGAGATTTTTTTGCGTTCTTTGACAGCGGATTCAATTGCTAAGACAACAGATTCTTTATCACCACAAACTTCGATCAACTTTTGATTGTTGTTCGGGTTAAACGACGCCTTGATAGGTGCACCTTTTTTGATCTCGCGCCATTCGTTATCAATGAGATGACCTGGCCAATTAACAGGGAAGTTCTTCTCAGAGATTTGTTTGACGATTTCTTTAAGATCTTTGGCCATTTGTGACCCTCCCTCGGCGCTAACATGGATTGAGCAAGCGTTCTGAAGTCTGATCGGTATGCCCTCTAAGTATACTTGAAAGCTTAGGCAAATATCCATAAAAATCAGGAAGTTCTAACTCAGAGAGGCATGGCATCCTGAGCTTTTTAAGCTCATGATTAATTCTTGAACTTCGGTTTTTCATGGGGGCAGTACTCTGCTACAATAAATTATCCCTAAATGGTTACATAATATCGCAAGCACCGCAATTTGGGTGAGTGTTACTTTGGTGTTGGTATAACGGAGGACCTTAAGTTCCATGGAAAATCAAATCGGAACTTCAAATCAAACTACTTCTGCACCGTCTCAATGGTCGGGCGACTGGTTTGTATTTAACAATGGCGTCGTCCAAGGGCCACTTTCTGCAATTCAAGCTTTCTCAATGGAAACGACAGATGTCCAAGGAAAGCCGATTCTTATCAGTAAGAAGGGATTCACCCAATGGTATCAACTGCTCGAGCTAGCTGAGATTTTCAAAGTAACCGAAGATCTAGGTCGTCGGGTGAATAGTGAAAAAGCAGCTCTGACCCAGCAGCAGATTATTACAAATGCGATAGATATAAGAAAACAAGAAGCAAAATCGAATCAAAGTGAAAAACGCGCTGGGGAGTCCCAGGCAAACCGCAAAGAACTTTTTTCTTCGAAACTCATTAAGAAACAAGTTGGTCCTAAGACTCACCGCATCGTTGATATCAGACCGCAAGCTGTCATTGCGATGCAAGCGGCAGCGAATGCGAAAGTCGAATCCAAATCGGCAGTTATTAAGGCTGTGGAGGTAAAAAACATCGATGTTAGAACTCCGGAAATTAAAGCGCTGGATATCAAAGCACCCGATATCAAAGCTTCAGAAAACAAGATCATAGTTAAGAATAAAGACGTAAAAGTTGTAGCTAAAACAATTGAAGTTAAAAAAGGTTCTGCGAAGGCAAATAAAGCTGCCGAACAAATGACTGCTCCAGAAGCAGCACTCTATAAGTCGCCAATTACAGCGAAGAAGGCTTCGACCGAGCCCACTACGAAACAACTTCTCCAGGAATACTTTTTCATTCGCGGCCGTCTGCGTTTAGGAAAGATCCGCAGCCCTTGGGCTACGGCCTTTTTTGGTTTGCCGCTTTCCTGTGGTCTACTTTGGCCATTTTGGATGGGCAGCCTACTTAAAGAAATTTTCTACCACTCTGCAAATAGAACGAATTTTCCGAAGTCAGTGGTCGTCATGGGATTTATCCCCGGACTACACTTCTATGGTGTTTTCCGCTTGGCGCAGTTAGTTCGTGAAATGGAAATGCAAAATAAGTACAAAAGTGTATCACCGTTCATGGCTGCAACTTTTGCAATTTTTCCACCGTTTGCGATGGCCTATTTACAGGATGCTGCCAATAGACATTGGCTGCTGCACGCGCGGCACGTCGCATCGCCGAAGAAACCATGAGCACTCAAATCCCACGCAAGTGGGATTTTTATTTCTTGTATGTGCGAAGGAGCTCAGTAGTAGGACGAAAAGTGGCTAGTTAATGTGTAAGGAACTTCATTTAAAGATGTTCTTCGCCAATATCGAGCATCTTCACCAATCTTTGCTTCACATCTATCATCGTGTTGTCATCCACTCGACCCAAAACTTTAACGACACGATCAAGGGCTACGGATCGAATCTGCAAGCAATCGATCAGAGAATTCTTAACCAGACCGTATTCCTTTGATGCACTGATTGGTGCAAAAAATGGCGAAACACTTTTCCCATTATCATTGGTGATGGGAAGCACTGTGACAATGTCGAGCGGACTCTCAGACACCACAATTAAACAAGGCCTCGATTTTTTAATTTCGCTCCCCATAGTGGGGTCGAGCGACACCTGAACGACGTCCCCGACAGCGAAGTTATTTAAAGTTTTCACTGTCGAGGTCTCTCCAAAGGTAATCGTGTTTTTCCTTGGCGTACTGCTCAGCTGCTTGTTTTCGCCACTCGGCACGGAGCTCCTTAGACTTCTCTCGCTTCAGCAGTCGAAGCGCATCGTTTAAGAGCGCTGTTTTTGTGGCGTAACCAAGTTTCTTATGCTCGTTCAAAAGCTTTTCGAATTCTAAGTCCGGTGCAAAATTGATAGCCATTGCGATCTCCTAAACATCAATAACTGTCGGTATAATCGTACAATAAAATGAGTTTAAAATCGCATTTAATATATAACAAATCTTAATTACAGGGATTTTTTTGGATTGAACTAGGGCCAATTCGGCGATCTGTGAGTCTGGATATGACTTGGACCAGATCCCCACGTCGCTACGCTCCTCGGGATAGTCGCAGCTGTGTATTGGGCGCGGTAGCGCTCAATACACAGCTGCGACTAACTAGATCGCGGCAAATCACATTTGCATTGTCGTCACTGATTAACAGCGAACGATCTGCCAACTCCAAGACATCAACTGACCACCCCCAGGCGCGCCTCCTAATTTGCTAAGTCACCAGATTAAAAAACCGGATAAAAAATTTGAATAAATTATTTTCCGAGGCAGAATTCGCTGAATATTTTGTCGAGAATATCGTCGCCGGAAACTTCGCCGACGATGTCTTTGAGGCAACGGGAGGCGGCGAGAAGTTCGAAGGCTAACATCTCTTCGTGGGCGTTTTCATTTAGACCATCGTAGAAGAGAACCATGCTGCTTAGGGCGGCTTCGACGGCGGATTTGTGACGTTCGGTAGTGATGAAGCCATCGTCAGGGAGAAGGTTTATATGTGAATCGACTTTTGCGGCGATTGCGGTGGTTAGTTGATCTAGATTTTCACCAGTTTCGCAGGAGATTTTTAACCAGTCTTTGCTCCAGGCGGGATGTCCTAAATCTGATTTGGTGGCAACGAGGATTTGTTCTTTTGGGCTGATTTCTTTAAGCGTTGGAATGATCTCGTTTGTAGCAGTGTCGCTTGGACTGAGCACCAGAAGGAGATCGGCGTTCCTTGCGATTCTTTTTGCGGCTTCGATGCCGATGGATTCGACGGTATCGTCACTTTTTCTTATGCCTGCCATATCGATCAACCGAATGAGTCGGCCGTTAATCAGACACTGTTCTTCAATATAGTCTCTTGTTGTGCCGGCAATTGGGGTAACAATTGCGCGCTCTTTTTTTAGCAAATAATTCATCAACGTTGATTTACCTGCATTCGGCTCGCCGTAAAGGGCAACAGTTAAGCCGCGAGTCGCGACCTGACCGCTTTGATAGGTGGAAAGAAGTTGCTCGAGTACGCGTTTGACTTGGTCGGTTCTCTTTTTAACATGATCGATATGTAAATTCGCAGTGTCGCCTTCATCTGGAAAATCAATCTGCGCTTCTAAGTAGGCCATCGCTTCAATCAAAAGGTTGCGCAGAGATTCAATCTGATCACGCAGCTTACCTGTGGAAAGATGCCTTGCTGCAATCCACTGCTGGTGCGACTGCGCATTGACTAAATCCCTGATACCTTCAGATTCGGTTAAATCCATCTTGCCATTAAGAAAGGCACGCTTAGTAAATTCACCCGGATCAGCGTGACGCACGCCGTTCTTAAAGAGCGTCGTCAGTATGCGGCTCACAATGTATGGCCCACCGTGGCACTGTACTTCGATCACATCTTCGCCAGTGAACGACGCAGGACCTGCAAAATAGAGCACCAGAGATTCATCAAGCGTCTCACCGCTGTTTGGATCTTTAACAAGACAAAGGCGCGGACGACGCGGTTCAAGTGCCTTCAAACCTGATTTTGGTTTAATGATCGAACTAACAAGTGGGAGCAGCGCATGCCCAGAAATCCGAATGATCGAAACAGCCGCAGGACCAGGTCCACTTGCCAATGCGGCAATCGCTGTTCCGTCGTGATGATTGTGATCTATGGAGCTAGTCATACTGTTTTAAGTCATCGTTTTTCGTTTGTCGGAATTGGTTTGTCGGGGGTGTTGGGCAAAAAAAAGCTGACTCAGTTGGATTTAGTTTGAACCCGATGAGTCAGCTAAAGAGTCAGAAAAGTATCAAACGACTTAAGCGTCGACTTCGATTGCACCAGAAAGAGCGTCTTTCACTGGTAGAATCATAAGTTTGCGATTTGGGCCTGAACCGATTGATTTTGTGTATACGCGGTCGTCTTTATCAAGAGCCATGTGGATGATCTTACGGTCGTAAGAACTCTTGTAGTTAAGAACGATTGGGCGCTTGTTTTCATGAACCTTAGAGCTGAGATCTTGAGCCATATGGATCAAGTCTTCTTCACGCTGACGGCGGCTGCCGCTAACGTCAACAAAGATGCGGAACGGAAGCTCTTGGCGCAAATGGCGCGGCTTTTTACGGAGGATGTGTTCCATTGCTTCAGCGAGCTTGCTGTTTTTATTGATTTGACCAGAGATATATTCGTTCTCGACGTTTAAGACTAAGCGGCCGTCGGAGTTAGTGGCTGAAACATTGACGGATTCACCAGCGATGCGCTCGCAAATGCCAGCGCAGAATGTGCGAAGTTCTTCGACAAGTTCTGCAGTTTTTTCGGCACTTAGAGGTTCGGCACTGATTTGATCTTCTGAGTCTTCGGTGTAGTTGGTGCGGGGAGCAGGGGTGTGCTCTTTGCGCGGAGCTCTTGGCTCGCTACGGCGGTTGTTTTGGCGACTGTCGTCACGATGGCCGTTGTCTCGGTAGCTGTTATTACTGACTCTTGTCTGGTTGCTGCGGCTTTGGTTGCCGCTGGTTGTCCAAGCTTCGATTTCTACTGAAGAAGCTTTAAAGAACGACATGAACCCTTTTGAGGTGTCTTCTTTTAGAATTTTGTATCCGAGTCCTTCTTGGGAGACTCCCAGTGTTCCGCATGCCTTGATCAGTGCTTGCTCAAGTGTCTTAGCTTGCACGTTGATAGTTTGCGCACTGGATGATTTATTTTGTTTCATCCATTTCTCCTTTGTTCCACAGTTAGGCGTTTAATTTATCCAGTTTCCTATAGAGCCACTTTTGCTGACCGATACCGACGACGGTGTTTGTTAACATGTAAAGTGTTAATCCAGCCGGTAGAGTCAACATCATGGCAGTAAACATAATTGGCATAAACATCAATATTTTCTCTTGAGTTTTATCCATTCCAGTAGTTGGGGTCAACTTCTGTTGAACAAACATCGCCACACCCATGAGTAGTGGGGTGACAAACCAAGGGTCCATTGACGATAAATCCTGTATCCATCCGAAAAACGGTGCGTGGCGCATCTGAATAGACGTTTGCAGCACTTGATAAAATGCAAAGAAAACAGGTATTTGCGGCAAAATCGGCAGGCACCCTTTCATTGGGTTGATCTTGTGCAGCACCATAAACTTCATCAGTTCTTGCTGCTGTTTCTGCTTGTCGTCCTTGAACTTCTCTCTCAAAGCCGTCATCTCGGGATTTAGCTTTTTCATTTTGTGCATCGAAACGGAAGATGCCTTCATCAATGGATAGAAGAGCAACTTCAAGAGGATCGTGAGTAGTATAATTGCTACACCGTAGTTCCCGGTGAACGAGTAGAAGCCTTCGATAACTTTCAGAAGTGGCGTTGCGATGAAGGTGAACATGCCGAGGTGCATGGCCTCTTCAAGTGCTGGTTGCGCCTGTGCGAGTACGGCGTGATCTTTCGGTCCGAAGTACCACGAGTAGTTGAGGGTTAGAGCTTGCCCTTGAGGAAGGATGCCGTGTTTGTCGTAATTTAAAATGGTCGCAATGCAGTCACCAGTCGGAGCTTTTACAACGCCTGCAACATAGCTACTGGTCTTGCCTTCCGGCAGTAACACGCCAAGGAAGTAGTGGCGGTCGATGCCAATATAGTTGACTGGAACGCTTTGAATACGGACTGGGGCTTCACCATCCTTACAAAGGGTTTCGATATCTTCGTATTCGGATTCGCCATCAGCGCTAACAGCGATTTGATTGCGGTGTGGCACAACTCCAGGGATAAATCCCATGAGGTTTGATTGTTTTATATGATGGATAGGTTGGGAGCCGATGATACCTGCGATCATATCCAATGGTTGATCAGAGGTGTTGGTAAAGGTCACAGCAGTTTTTAACGTGTAACCAGTCTCTGGCACTTCGTAGCGTTGACTGATTGTTACTGGTCCGTCTTTTCTTGAGAACGTGATGGACCTGCCGTCGCGAATCGCGCTGAAGTTCGCTGGAGCGACAACGATTTCGTTCGGACGAATTGTGCCTTGTACTGCGAATGGCCCGTCGAGGAGATTGGTTGCTCCTGTATCACCCTTTGCGTCGGCGTCATATGCTTTAAGAACGATTGAATCAAACCCGCCGTTCAGTTGATTAAACTGGTAGCGAACTTTATCGCTTTCGAGGGTTAACTGACCTGCAGACAAGAGTTCAGGTTTTGCTTCACTATTAGCTACATCAGCGGCATTTGCTACTGGTGCAGTAGTTGATCCTGCGGCTCCAGGTCCGGCGCTCGGGACAACTGATGGCTGCTCGCTAGTCGCGACTTCTTTCGGCTTACTCATGTCCGGATACTTAGTGTTTAAGTACTTCGTATAAAGGAAATAAAATCCCAGACACAAAACAATAGCAATGATAGGGCGAAAGTCATTCTTCAAGGTAGGTCTATTCCTCCAGGATGAAGCGGATGGCAGCTCAACAGTCTTCGGGACGTTTTCTTCATAGCAACAGAGAGCGGGTATTTCTGAAGGCATTCACCGGCGTACCTTGAACAGCTCGGAAAAAACCGACAGCGCGGCCCAAGAACGAGTGACAGTGAATGCTGATAGATCCAAATCAATGCGAGAATAGCTTTCGCGACGAAAGCGCTAAAACTACTAGAAGCAGTAGCTTCTTTAGTGTGGGTATGATGAGTGGCACAAGCCATTTGCTGCATTAAGAGTCTTTCATTTCACTTATCTTCTTTGCATCTGCTTGGCGCTGAAGTTTGCCAAGGCAGTACAAAAAATCTCTTCTCGTTTCTTCAAGGGTCGCTGCCGCCGCGCCAGGTCTTGCGATGACAACAATGTCTAGACTCTTGAAGAAGTCTTTTGTTTCGAGCGATTCATACATATGCCTATAGGCTTCTCTTGTCAGCCTCTTAATACGATTTCGTACGACAGAGTTGCCGTTTTTTTTCGAAACGATGATGCCGATGCGAGTGCCAGATTTTTCGGTTTTTGTGTCGGGAGGTGGCGCAGCAAAGACAACGAAGTTACGACAGATGGCTTTTATACCCGTGTCGAGCGTCTTGCGAATTTCGGAGCCTTGTTTGAGGCGTTTATCGCCAGGAAAGGAGTAGCTCATAGACCTGTTTACTAATCAGTTTGTTTAATCAGGCAATAAAAAATCTAACCCGTAACAAAATTACGGGTGAAAGTTTTATTTTGAAGAGCAATTATTTTGCGTAAGAAGTAGGAGCGAGACGTTTACGTCCTTTAGCTCTTCTTAACTTAATTACACTGCGGCCGCCTGGAGTCGCCATGCGTGCGCGGAATCCGTGAGTACGGAGGCGCTTTTTGTTGCTCGGTTGAAAGGTACGTTTTGGCATTTGTGAATATCCTCTGTGCTAATGTCAGCTTCTTTTATCAGCATATTTACGGACCGGTAACTTACCCGGGACGATTCTGTTGAGCCGCGGAACATATCAAAGGGCTCATCTTAACGCAATGGCAGTATGCATGGGATCGGACCCCTAGATTCTATAGAAATGCCTAGTATTTATAATAGTTTTCAATAGAAATTGATTAAAATATTGACATTTCTATTAAAATACCTTATAAATCGCTCGTCTCGAACAAAACTAAATGCAGGAATAATTGATGAACAGCAAGAATTTTCTTGGCTTAGTTTGGGTTCTCCTTTTGTCTTTTTCTGCTGAATCTGCCGCTGCTTTCCCGAAACTACAAATGCAACCGATTGAACTTGTTGGCTATGTCGGCAAGGCGATTCGAATTGCTGTAACTATCCCGTGTGGCGGCGAGTTCTACGGAATTATCGCCGCTACTAACGAAAGGAAGAAGACCATGGCCCTTGCGGCTGCGGTTTCTCAAGACTCCATCGTCTGCACATCGATGCCAAGCCAACGCGAAGTCGTCATCGACTATCTCGATGTCACCGGCTTTAAATCAATTGAACCAATGACAATCGGCAACAATCCCCGCATCTCGATCGCTCGCATCAGCGATTTGAAAATGGTGCGCTCTAAAACCTCTGGCAACCGTCTTAAAGCTGTATACGAACCTAAGTGCGGCCGCTCCATTGGCACCTTAATTCATCAGTCAGAGAACCAACTTCTAGAAATCGCCATGGTCGAAAAGCCGCGCACAGGCGAGGTTTCGGGATCATGCTCAAGTGAATCAGCTGAGAAAGTGATCACTGCGATTGATACTTCCGTGCGCAAAAAGGTTGGGGCACTCCAGTCGAACGTTAAATCACTTAGCCGTCAGTATGATCTGAAGCTAGTGCCGATCAGCTCGAAAGGTATCAAGTCTGGAAAGAACGGTGGCGTTTCATTCTCCTACCGTAAAGGTTGTAACGATGCGCCTGTTGGTGTTGTTGTAAGTGGTGAGAAGAATATCCGTGGTCAAAAGACCGCGCTCCTTGGCATGCTGGTAGCAAACTATTACAACATCCCATGTGTCGGTAAGCTTGCTAAACACACGCTGGCTGAACATACAGATTCTTCGATTCTGATTCCATCAGGGACAAAAATCGCACTATTCAATCCAGCAGAACTAAACGCCCTCGTCGTAAAAGCCCCGACGCGGATTACCAAAGAAGGTAAAACAGGCCGCAAGACAATCGTTCTGAAACACGGTGCTTCCTGTAACCAGGTCATCGGCGGCGTTTACTCCCGCGACGCTCAAGGTGGAATTTCAGTCGGTATTTTAACCCAAGGTGACGATACCTCAGCAGCATGCAAAGCAACGTCTACCGATGTCTCGTTGTCGCAGCCTTATTTTATCGGACATCAAAGGATGGAATCGCTTTATCCGCTGAGACTAAAAGGTCAGTCCACCAGATAATTTTTATACGGTACCTATTCACTTATTTTCCGACGACTTTCCATTTCCAAAATGCCAACACTTCCCTTATCTGCCGCCGCACGCGATTATTTAGTCGCATGCCAGGACTTGAGATGACGACTACATCGATACCGAGAGAGCTGGCGATTGAAGCGGCACGGGCTGCGTGAAAATCATGGGTGACGATGACGATAGTTTTGTCCAGTAGACCACGCTCAACTAGCAGGCGGTGGCTAAATACCAGATTTTCAAATGTGGATTTTGAGCGGTCTTCCTCTTGGATAATGGCGGCGGGTACACCGCGCGTGACGAGATCTGTGGCGACGGTTTTTGCTTCAGGTTCTGCTTCGTCCGTACCTTGACCCCCTGATGCGATGAACTCGCTAGCAAACCCTTGATGCCAGAGTTCTGCTGCGAGTTCGGTCCGATCAAGAATGGAGTGCGTTGGGGTTGGACCCATGCCGAGAACGATGACTGTCGTCGCACCGTGTAGGGTCGATTTAGAATCGGGCCAGCTTGTTCTTTTTGCCTCACCATAAATATGAATAAAGGTGCCGGCTGCAACAATCAGGGTAGTGATGGCGAGGCAGCCGGCGACGAGCTGTGTTCTTTTATAACGTTTTTTCAACCTCAGAGTCTCGCGGCATCAAGTTTTTCCAGGTTTGGAATGACGATATCACGGATAATATCTTGAATTTTTTTTCTCTCTAAACTTGTTAGGTCGGCGTCTATCTTGTCTAAGAATTCGTCTAAATTTTCTAGATCGTCCGGATTTTCTACCATCTCTTTCAGCAAATCTTGGGCTTCGGTCCTTATAATTTTGGTGTCATGCTCTAAGAGTTTGAGGATTTCTTCTTTGTAAGAGTCTAGTTTGGCAAATTGAGCGGCATGCAGCCCAAACATGACTTTGTCGCTGCCTGTCGAACTAAGTCTAGACCTAATAAACCTGTCAGCATCTGCTTTATTTTCGATCGCGAGTTCACCAACCAGTCTAGCTAAAGCTCGACAGTCATCTCTACAAGATTCAGTACTGGTATGTATATCTACTTCAATAATTTGGAATACTTCGATGTTCAACCAGTCAAAGTTGTCTTTTTGATGTCTAACGTAGTCGAGTATAGCACTCCGCAATTCCCTGTCCTTAGCTAACAACTCGAGCCAACGTGTCTTTGGTAAATCGACTTTCATATCTCGATTGTCTAAAATCTTGATGACTCTTAAAAGAGTTTCACCATCGCTATTTTCACTCCTGCAGCTTAACCGCTAAGCCGTCGTCCCATGTACTTTTATTTGCGATGCTGGTTTGTTTAACCAGTTCCAGAAGCGCTGAGCCCTTGGCCCAAGGAAAAAAACCAAAATCCCAAGACAGTAGGTGAACTGCGGATTTAATTTTTTCGTATTCGTGAAATGCATTGTGGTTGTTGTAGCGAACAATCCCACGCTTCGGTTTAATAATCCCAGCAATTATCGAAAGCAGGGTCGATTTACCGTTTCCGTTCGAACCAATCAGTGCAGTGATGCCGTCTTGATCAAATTTTAATGACGGGATATCGATTTGAAACCGGCTTCGTTTGAACTGATGTTTTAATTCCTGAATGGAAATCATTATTTTTTCTCCCAAATTTTCAGCAAAAGCTGTTGAATGTCCTTTTTTACGATGCCAATTGCTTTTGCTTTTCCTATGACCGGTATGAGTTCCGCTTCGATCATCTTTAGCGATTCTTCTGATTTCATCGTTTCGATTTCACAGACGGTCGCTCCGACGCCTTTTCTGATTTCAATCAATCCTTCGCCTTCCAGTTGTTTGTAGGCTTTTTGAATAGTTAGGCTGTTGATTTCTAGCCTGTCAGCAAGGGTTCTGACCGAGGGCAAAGGAGAACCCGAGGCTGCGTGCCCTGAAAGGATAATATCCTTAAATTGCTGCACTATTTGAGCGTATATTGGCATCGGTGCGTGCGGGTTGATGATGATTTCCATAGCTCTCCTGTCCGGCTGCCCGGTGCACTGTTATACATAAGTAATACAGTGTGACGGTGGGGAATGTCAAGAGGGAGAAAGGGACGGCTTTCGGTTGTCAGTGGTCTGTTCTCAGATATCGTCTCTTGATGTATCGTTGTCTCAGCCGTATTTCATTGGACACCAGAGGATAAAACTCTTTACCCGCTATGGCTAAAGTGTCATATCTCAAGATAGGATCTGGCATGCTTTGCCGCATAGAAATTAACGCCCAAGCGCTCACAAATAACTACCGCGTCTTGCAAGCCAAAGCCGGTAAGTCAGTTGTCATCCCGGTTTTGAAAGCAAATGCCTACGGCCACGGTCTCAAAGAATCCTTTGCCATCCTTAAAAAAGAATCCCCTCCGTGGATTGCCGTTAATTACGTCTCAGAAGCCGAAATTTTAAGGGACCTTGGGTTCAAAGGGCGCCTGCTGATCGTTGGGCCTGCGGTTGAACGTGGATTTACGAAAGCAGACGAGCTTGAGCTCGATTTAGTTGTCGGTAATATGGATCTTCTTAAGAGTTGGGCAAATCGTCCAGGCAAATGCCGAGTGCATGTTAAAATAGAAACTGGAATGTCGAGACAAGGTATCTTGCCTGAAGATGTCGACGAAGCTCTGGCTTATTTCTCAGAAAAAAAAGTTACTCCAACTGGAGTATGCACACATTTTGCTAACGTCGAAGATGTGACCGATCAGAGTTATGCTTTGCATCAAATGAGTGGATTTGAAACTGCTATTGCGAAGTTTCATGCCGCTGGCTTTACTAAAGTGCTTAAGCACGCAGCTTCCAGCGCGTCATCGCTAATCATGGACAGTAGCTTATTCGACATGGCCCGTGTTGGAGTATCACTCTACGGCGTTTGGCCCTCTAAATTGACGAAAGTTTCTTATCTACAGCTTAACGCCAAGGTCGCATCCCTTCTGCCAGTATTAGAATGGAAAACAGAAATTACGACTCTTAAGAAAGTGCACGTCGGCCAATACATCGGCTACGGTTGCACATTCAGAGCAAATCGTGAGATGGACATCGCAGTCTTGCCTGTTGGCTATAACGAGGGTTATCCTCGCATCGCGGGCGAAGGTCCGGCCTATGTTTTGATTAGGGGTGAGCGTTGTCCGATCGTTGGTCGTATTTGCATGAATATGATGATGGTTGATGTTACTCATACATCGAAGAATTTACATGTCGGCGACGAAGTTGTTCTTATAGGTAAGTCTGTTGACGAAACAGTAAGTGCTGGTGATTTGGCAAATTGGTCCAAAACCATTCACTACGAGATTTTTACAAAGTTGCATCCGGATATTCCGAGAGTCATCGTTTAGATGATCTAACGCGTATCTAGGTTTTGGGGATTAAGTGAAAGATTATTTGAAACATTATCAGATGTTTGATTACCGTGCGCGCTGTGTTGTTGTTTCAACAAAAGACATTGTTACAACTCTTCAGCAGCGACATAAGCTAGACCCGATCACAACTATTGCTCTAGGTCGCGCGATAAATTGTGCGGCGATGTTAGCTTCCACTCTGAAATCGGAAGTCGACTATATTTCTTGTACTTGGCGCGGTAAGGGTCTTCTTGAAACAGTGTTTGCTGAATGTAACGGTGCGGGAGAATGCCGGGGTTACACAACGCCGGAGTCCGTTGCAGAAGATCTAGAGATCGCGGAACTGATCCCGGAAAAAGTCAGTGATGTTTTAGGATCAGAAGGGACGCTGACAGTTATCCACGGAAGACGCGACGGCGTATCAAAGCCATATACAGCGATCCTTGAATTTATGAACGGGGAGATCGCTTCAGACATAGCTCATTATTTGGCTGAATCGGAACAGATTCCGTCAGCGGTAGCGGCCGGTGTTAAGCTTTCACCAACCGGCGAAGTCTTGTCATCAGGTGGTGTGCTTGTTCAAAAAATTGCGGGCACAAATTTAGACGAAAAAACGTTGAAAGAACTCGAAGTCAACATGGCAGAGAAGTTGAATATCTCTGACCGTTTGGCAAAAGGTGAGTCTGTTGTTGATATCTTGAATTTTTTGACCAACGATACAGAAGAACATACCCTGCTGCTAGCGCGTGACTTGAGCTTTAAATGTACTTGTTCCAGGGACCGAATGAGTTCGGCACTAGTGCTTCTGGGCGAAGATCAAATCAAAACGATTTTAGACGAGTTCGGTAAGATCGAGACTCGGTGTCCGTTCTGCGCTCACACTGAGTTGTTTAGTTTGGAAGAGCTAACGCGTCAGTGATTCTCGCTCAGCAATAATCTTCTCAAGTTCTTTGCAACCAAAAGTATCTTTTTTGCTTGCAAGGACATAGCTATAAGAACCAAGTCTGCTGCCGATGTTCACTTGGCACTTCGACGGCGTTAGTGCATGTAGACCATCCAGTCCCCATCTTGATTTATATGAATCGCTCGCACCTCTAGAGAAAGAGAAGTCACCTAAGAAATTGCGTTCTTTATCGAATAGCTTTAAATAGAGGTTATTTTATATCAAAAAAACATCAGATATTGGTGACGCGCGAAATCTTTTTATAACCGGCCCAGGTGCCTAGATCTTCTCATCTTTAATGATATTTTGTCTCGCAAGCGACATGCAAAGATCCCAATAATTACCAATTTTATTCGCTTGCAGCGCTTTGAAGGGTCGCCTAACCCGTGGTAACATATATCAAATTATTCACATTTACGTCTGCAATAAGAGAGAGATGTCACATGCTCAAACATCGCATCATTTTGCCGCTTTCAATTGCGATCACACTTTTGGTCAATCCTGGTTGTAAGAGCCGAGAATCGGCAGAGTCCGGTGGCAGTAGAGTCGCGAGTGCAGACGACTATCCAGTCGGGCAGCCTCTAACGACTATGGAACTTCATAAATATTTGAAGGACCGTTTAGCGCTGCAGTCTGCGAAAGCGACAGTTGATGACGGTTCTAATCCCGCAGATGACATCTGGGATTTTTATATCGACCATGTTGTCACAAATAAACTTTGGGCACTCGAACTTAGAAATTCCCGAGACATGTTCGGAGTTCCCCTAACTTCTCTACGTTTTCCAACGGGAACTCCACTTCCGGATCCATGTCCTGAAGTTAACAAACTTGATGTTGGCGGAAAG
This sequence comes from Pseudobacteriovorax antillogorgiicola, assembly GCA_945862295.1. Classification (GTDB taxonomy): domain Bacteria; phylum Bdellovibrionota_B; class Oligoflexia; order Oligoflexales; family CAIYRB01; genus CAMAXT01. Next base: position 35,677 of record CAMAXT010000002.1, on the reverse strand, counting down.
CCAGCCTGTTTAGCGATGGATAACCTCATGCGCTACATGTGGGAACCCAAAGCTAAAGCGCAAGTTAAGCAAGATGCGAAAGACTGGTTTGTGCATTTGATTCCGCAGTTTTTTGGCAGTAAACAACCGGCTATGCAAAAGTTCATCCGTGAAGGTGACATCATTGTTTACTTCCATCCAGAATCTCGTCCAGATAATCCGAGCAGCGTCGTGCAGTGGCGTACATCCCATGCGGCGACCATTATTAAGCGCGAATCTGATGGTGCTTTGATGACTGTCGATACGCCATCTGGTTACGCACAACCATTCAACGGCATGGATACAACTCCGTTCCACGTTTACCGCTTGGTTCCTCGTGACTTTCAAGATTGGAATGTTGCTGACGAGTACGGCAAGCAAGTGGCACGTTGGGGCACACTTGCTTTTGACAAGTTCGACTTTCAAGGTAACTACGGCGTCATGGCTGGTCATATGAAACGTGAAACTGACATCGACAAATTTGTTGACGGATATTTAAGTTCAGCGTCATCGACGACAGAAGTCCTCCCACCAATGTACTGTGCTTGGTATACCTGGACGAACTTGAACTTGGCCTGGATGCGTCCGATGACTTCTAGTGGTCTAGGTAAGGATCAATTCAATAAACTCGCTGGTACGACCTTTTCTAACCTGCGACCGAATCACAATTATCAACAAGGTAACTTTGACAAAGGTTACGCGGTTCCAGCAGCGATACAGGGTCGAATGACTAAACGCAATAACTTCGCTGTTATGCCAATGACTGCTCCAGAACTTATGCTTGGATTCCTCGATCGCATGATCGGCCGCACTACAGATGCAACAACACCAGCACAGTTTATCGCGTTGGCGAAAATGAAGGCGGCGATGTTAACAGCTTTTGCGGATCCAAATACCGGTGTTATTTCGACATTCCAAATTGAACCCCGCAGTCTTCAAGCTGGTGACACGCGAACGCCGCAAGACGACTATAACGACGAGGTTCAAAAAACTTTCTTAAAGTTCGCAGACAAATTCGAAACTCTTTCGCAAAGTATCGCGACCGGAGCAATCGATGTAGCTGGAGCGCAGAAAGAAGTTAACGAAACCTTCCTTAAGATCGTTAAAGAAGAGTGGACAAAAAATATCGATGTTTCGAGAAAATGGATTCCACCATACGGCTTCATGCACCATGCGGAGTACGGCTACGAAAAATACAACGTTCAGGACAAAGCGCAGCCAGTTTTAGCTTACGTCGGAACAGTGTTCCACGAGAAATTCTTGCGTAAAAAAGGCGAAGCTGCTGGCGCGAAAAAGATGAGTATGGTTGGCGATACTGTTGCAAAAACCGAAGATACCGATCTAGATGCTGACATCTATGCGAAGCTTGGTTGTCCAGCATCAACAGACGGTAATGGTTGGAAAGCTCTTTTGAGTCACATTGATCCAGCTTCAACCACCCCTGAGTGCGGTGCAGCAAATACTGCGATTCAAAAAATGACAGTGCCTGAATTCAAAGCTGTAAAACAAATGTTCGATAACTGGGAAGTCGGTGGTACACCGACTGAAAGACAGATCTACGTTCGTAACACATTCGGTCTAGACCCAGTATTGTCTCGCCGCTTGTTGGTATCTTACTGGAATGATCCTACGCAGTTCTTTAAGCCAGCGATCTATGAAGGTGCAGCTTCAACTGTTGATAGCGCGGTTGTTAATTTGCGCATTCTTCTTGGAGCTCAGACCATGACGTTGAATCCAGCTCCGGCGGACGTTGCACTTTACACGACTGCGGGTCACCCCCGTCGTACGACACCTGTTCCGTGCATCGCCTTTGCTTCACCGAGCATCACAAATTGTGCGCGTGGTCCGTGGGTACAGGCATTCGCGAACTAAGAGCATTGTAGATTTAATGACTTTGGGGGCGCCTCTCTTTCGAGATATGCGCCCCCAAATTTTTGCAGTATCCCGCCCTCCTTTACAGGTAACTTTCGGTAACAATACGAACATTTCAAGCCCATCTCAGGAGCTTAGGTGTTTTTACCGAAGGAGAGTGGCAAGTTATAACTAAGGAGTTTTAAGTGATTTGCTTCAATTCTCATCGATTGATTTCAATGGCGGCAGCAGGCTTACATCTGCATGCCAATCAAATCTAAATGGTCAGCTTCGAGAGTACCGTTATAGGTTCCCCATTTAGCAGATTCAACTTCCACAACACCGTCGTTCATGCCGCCATTGCTTTTCAGAATCATGTTAGGAATAAAAAGAAGTGCTTTTACTTTGTCTTTTGTACCAGTACCTGTTTGTGCACCCCAAGACTGAAAAATAACGCCTGACATATCTTTGACGTCAGAATTAAATGTGCTTTCCATGTACGCTACAGACATGGACTTGATAGCAGCCATGGTATCTGGATCAGGAGCGCTACTATTTGCTTTGGTACCCATCATATTTATCATCGCCACCAGCGCTTTTTGTGCAAATGGACTGGTTTTGTCCAATGCCATATCGGCAAGCTTGGTCCCGCGGTGCGGCGTCGAAATAGTTCCCACTTTTTAAAGTCAATTTACTAAATCCTCAGAGACCCTGCTGTTCCCAGCGAGGAAGCGATTGTCTACCGAGTGGTAGGTAATCTTTTCTAATTCCCGGCTCTTTGAAAAAATCACTAACTCCAGGTGCTTCAACATCTCCGGCACCGAAGAACGATTTCGGACCGAGGATTAACAGAGTGTCCGTTAGTTCGTTGTTTCTGCGCTCAAGTCCGACAGCTATTGTTGAACAGCGGTTGGTACCTGTTTTCCATTGAACTAGATGCCAGCCTTCATAGATGCCTGAGGTCACTGCTGCGCTGATGGAGATCTCTGTCGCTTTTCCTGGGATGCTAGTGGCTACTGGAACGAGATCTGCACCGTTTAGCTGATGATAAATGCGAATTGAATCGATTTCGCTGCCGGTGAATTCAAAGTAAAATCCGTCTTTGTAGCTGCGGGTCTCGCCGAGATATTGCTCTGAGAGCATACCTTCCCGTCTCGTGAGCCATGCGCCAGAAAGAACTGCTCTCACAGCAACCGAATCCGCGATTGGTTCAAAGTCATACCCACAAACTTTTTTACTTGTTGTCGGGCCAGGTTTCCCTGGATCAGTTGTTGGAGTTGAGGTCGGAAGCGGGTTGTTAGTACCACCACCACCACAGAGGTTTTTGTAAATATCTTCTCGAGTTGCTTTAGCGCAGTAGTTGTTCCGCGCGTCGTCTTTTAGGGCTTCACATTGTTGGGTCTTGGTGGAGCCAGTGACTTTACCGGTTGAACAACCATTTTCGCTATATTCGTATTCCCACGCTTCAGACTTTGCTGATGGTCCATCATCGGATGAGAGAATGCCGCAAGCAGAAAGGAAAAGAACTGGAGCTGCTATCAAAAGAATTTTCATGGTGGAGAAATCCTGCATTTGAGTTTCAACAGTCATATCACTCAAAAATGGACTCTAAAACTACAATCTAAACAGCGCTAGTCAATAAATAGTGGAAATCGGTGTCGGGCATGCGAAAGTGCACAATAGATGCACGTGCACTCGGCTTTATACCCAGCGCTAGCAGTTTCTGTCCAAGCGCATCTCCTTGCGGTGCAGCGATCATATGTTGATGACTTGTTATTGGGTAGTTGGAGCCTTGCTGAGCAAGTGGACCGAACTGAATATGGGCTAGCGGAAGCGGCTTTCCTGTACTGGTGAGGATCAGATCTTTAACGCCGGTAAGACTTAAAAAAGAAATCGATCCGCGTAGCGATTCAATTGCCGGGCGACAGCTTTTGATCTCCTCTTCGGACATTGTGAAAAAATCAAGAGTACTATGCAGAACAAGCGGTGTGAAGATCAAAAGCTACTGGCCAGAATTTGTTGGTAATGATGCGCGCTAAAATATCTGGATCCGATCGCTCTTCGAATAGCTCGAGAAATTCTTCCTTTGGCGCAACTAAATCGTAGATGAAATGTCGCAGACCACGAAAAAGTCATTCGAAATTGCCTTTGCTATTCAACCCTAACGGGTACTCCTGGCCGATGCCAAAAATTTTTCTAAATTCCTGTTTTTTTGTTTTGGCGGAAAGCGCTTTTGCTTTGTTTTTAACTAAGGCGAGCTGAGCGGAGTTTGTATCAAAAACAGTGACTTTAAGGTCAGGTCTGGCACCCAGCATCGCAAACGCCGTACAACCACCCGAGCCCATAAGAAGAGCGCTTTTTGATTTTTTTTGTTCGACAAGTACCAGTTCGGTGAGCGGATCTTCCCGCACGACGGCAAATTGAATGGGATTGTTTCTCATTTTTTAAAGGTATTGCCGATGATGCGGCCAAGTGCGTCGAGTACCCGCATTGACGTTGGGACCTCGTAATCCATCGGTTGGTCGACCGAGACTATCTCCAGCGGCTCTGATTGTGGACCGATAAATCTGTTGGCGTTGTCGGTCTTTTCCTGGACGACATGTTTAACGCGATCGATTTCGAGTTCCCGGTCAATCATACCAATCAGCTTTCTTAAGACGTCATTGTCGAGGTCCCTCGGAACAAAGCCTTGGGCCATGATACGGCGAGTGACGTCATTCGGAAGAATGATGAGCATTTGATTCGAGTGATGCATTGGTAACGCAGATATGAGGGCACTGATTTCAGTGTTGCTCATTCTTTTGAATGCTCTAAGAAGTAAAAACTCGTCGCAGTCATCGAGCCGATCACTTACTTCTTTGAGGAGCTGCTTCTGTCCATAGAGTTTGTTAAGCATTGTCACCCTTTGCTGAGTCCACGTTTCTTTTATAATAACATACAGTTAAGAGATTTTTTCCGGGCAGGAACTGCCGCCCTATTCGGTAATAATTACCCGTCTTTTCGCACTGTCTAATGTCGTTGGTAATATAGAAGAAGGCCCCTGCCCTATATAAAAGAACACAATGAAAAAACCTGAAATCACGATTCAATACTTTATCGACCGCGGTCGAAGACGGACGTTGACGTTTTCTCTTAACCGTTTGAATGCTCTATTGGTCGCTGTTCTAGTGTTTTGTGTTTGGAGTCTAGCGGTAACAGGATTCTTTTTTGTTCATCTTTTTACTGGCCAAACACCCATTGCAAACTCAGGCAACGACCAGCATGTGGCTGCGGTTGTATCGGTAGGTCCAGACCAACCAGCAAAAAAGACCGTTGCAGTTGCCGAGATTCCCGCCGCAACTCCAGCGAAGACCTCTTTGGCTGCTAAAGCAATAGAGGTGTCAGCGCCGGTGAAGACTGAAACTGTACAAGCTCCGGTAAATTCACCTGAGCCGATTTATACCCTAGCCAGTCTCATGAATTTTGAATCGTCTCTGCGCAAGGCAGAAGTACCGGAGCCGCTACGTTTTCGTAACGTACGGATTGTAATCGACGGAGATCATCTGAGAGTTAGTGCTGATATCGAGAAATTAAATGGCGATTCGGTCGAAGGATATAGCTTCATGGCTGCAGAGTATTTAGATAAAGAAGGTAAGACTTCACTTGTAACTAGCCACGGTAAAAAAGACTGGGAATCAGCAATCGCGGCTACAGCATTCGCAGGTGCGACGTCGTTCAAAGCGAGAATTCTTTCAAAAAAACGCTTTGATATCGTCCATCCATCTATCCGAAATGGAACATTGGTTGCTGTGAAATTGGTGGCTAAGGATAGAAAGACCGGCAAGACGATTGTTGAGGCTGTTTCTATACCCAACTAAATTAAAAAAAAGAGGGGCCTAAAGTGTGCCCCCCTTTTTTTTTAATTCCGCGCAAATGTCTTTTGTCATCGCTTCCTGCATATCCTGACAGCTCATCGCTTCTCCGCCATTAGTGCAGGCCATGTTATTGCACAACTGTGTGGTGACGGCTTTAAGGCGATTATGAAGTCTATCTGTTTGGCTTAAAATATAGACCAAACCTGTTTCCGTCAGGATCTTCGATCTGATAGATGTCGCCGTATGCACCTAGTTTTTTTGGACCAAATCTTAAGCGCCCGCCGTTGTTTTTTGCGGCATCTGCAACGGCTTTGGGATCTTCTGTTTGAAAGTAGAGAACCACAGAGTCGCCGCAGCGTTCTTTGCGGGTTGGGATAAGACTGATGCCGTAGGGGCAATCATTTGGAACCTGCATCACGATGTACTCGTGCATTTCTGCAGGAGCTTGCTTCCAACCAAATACACGTTCGTAAAAAAGGATCGAGCGTTCTATATCCAGAACTGGAATCTCGATTTGGCAGAGTTTGGTCGGAAGAAGGGTCAAACTTACTTCCTGATAGCTAATGTACCGTTTGCTTCGACGTAGATTTTTCCAGTGATGCGTCCTTCAACAAAGATTGAAGGATTTTTTACTTTCCAACCATTCTTCAAATAAGCATCGAAAACGGATTTGCGAATACGGATGTTGTCAGGTGTTTCGTCTGAGAGGAAACGTTCAACCATATCAGGAACCTTAGGACTTTCTTGTTCGATCAGGAGTTCAGCGCAAGCAAACCGAACTCGTTCGTCAGGATCTGACAGGAAATGGCTCAGTTTCTCTTCGAAATTGGGCACTTTGTAGTCGTATAGGTAGCAAAGGATATCGAAATTTTTGTCGACGATTGCTTGGTCAAAGGACACGTCGCCGAAATTCAAAGCGGCTTTCAAAATCTCAACGACTTCTTTTTCTTCCCCTAATGCCTTAAGGATCTTAATCGGCCAGGCAATACGGCTCGTGTAAAGTAAGTGCTCTCTCACAAATGGAATCGCTTCAGCTTTGAATGCGATGATGCCTTCCATGCAAGATTCTTTTTCGCGGGTATCGTTAATGCCATGCTCAAGACTGTAGTCGAACCGTTTTAAAAGTGCGGGCACGGCAACAGAAACATCGTCTAGGTTTTTAAAATAATCAATTGCTCCAACGCGCTCGTCTTTGATGGCTTTCGAGTTTCTAATGGTCGCTAGGTTGGAGCTGATTCTCTTTTCATCTCTGCCTTTTTGATAGTCTTTGAACTTACTGAACAGGCCCACCGGTAGACTCCACGTATTGAGATTCAAGATTAACAATTTACGCTCGCCGACCCGTAAACGTAAAGGAAACTCTAGCCGCGGAAGAGGCGAATCCTCAAATATTGTTGTATTTTCAACATGTTAAAGTACAAACAGTTAAGTTTTTCCCTTTGGGAAGGAAGTTTGCTCGGATTGATAAATAGATCTTTAGTATCAGTAGCATAGGCGGTGTGGCTGGCTTGGTAGAGATTTCAAGTTCCTGCCCTCTAAAAATAAGGTAATTTGTCTAATCCTACGTAAACGTAGCTAAAAATTCCGATAAATTCTTGGAAACAGTTTATGAAAAATACTGCAGCAATCATTCTTGCGGCCGGCAAAGGCACACGTATGAAAAGCAAAACGCCAAAAGTTTTGCTGAGCGCATGCGGTATTCCTGTTCTCGAATGGGTCTTGCGTGGACTTGCCAAAGCTGGTGTGAACGAAAGTTGTTTGATTGTTAGCGATGAAACACAGCCATTCAAAGAGATCCTCGCTGCTAATTCTGGATTGAGTGTCGCCATTCAAAAAAACCGACTTGGCACTGGCGATGCTGCTGCGTCTGCGGCCTGGTCTTTTTCTGACGTGAAAATACCTTCTTATGCCGCTGGAAGTCATCAGCACGGCAAGGTACTCAGCAACGAGTACGTTTTGATCTGTGCCGGAGATGTGCCAGCTCCTGAGCCGGAAGAGTATCAGAAGTTTTTGCAGTTTTGTTTCGATAAGAATGCAGATGTCGCAGTTCTTGGTATGGATGTTCCAGATCCAAAAGGTTACGGCCGTTTGGTGACTACCGGCGAATCTTTGCTCAAGATTGTTGAAGAAAAAGACGCAGACGAAAAGACTAAAAAAATCACGGCCTGCAATACCGGAATTCTCTTCTTTAAGACGAAAGTGCTTTTTGAACTGCTTGGGGAACTCACGACAAACAACTCGCAAAAAGAATACTATTTAACTGATTGCGTGGAAAAAGCTCGAGATAAAGGCCTAACTTGTTGGACCCTAGTTTCGAAAAATTACAAAGTGTTTCAAGGAGTCAATGATAGAGAGCAGTTGTCCTCTATCGAGACCTTAATCAATAGCCGGATGATACGCTCGCACATGGTGTCGGGTGTAAGTTTTCATCTACCAGAAACGACTCTACTCGATGCCGATGTGAAGATTGGTAGTGATACATTTGTGAGTCCAGGATTGACCGCCAAAGGGAAGACCATTATCGGAGCCGGTTGCAAAATTGGCCCCCATGTTACTTTGATTGACGCTGTCATTGAAGACGGCGTCGAAATCGGTGGCCATAGTCATATTGTAAATAAAACCATTAAACGTGGTGAGAAAATCTATCCAGGCAGCATCGTTGGACTAAGCTAATTTCGGAGTTTTAGAATGTGCGGAATCGTTGGTTACATTGGAAACCGTAGTTGCATAGACATCATCTACAAAGGGCTTCAGCGCCTTGAATACCGTGGCTATGATTCCGCTGGCATTGCGGTGCTCAAAAATAATGAAATCTCAATGGTTAAGTCCGAAGGTAAGCTCGCTAAACTTGAAGCAAGCTTGAGCAAGCTTCCTCAGGACGCGAGCCGTGGTATTGGCCATACCCGTTGGGCAACGCACGGTATACCGGACACAATCAACGCCCATCCGCACGTCGATGGCTCGGTTGCTTTGGTTCATAACGGCATTATTGAGAACTATCTCGAGTTGAAATCCCAGCTTCAGAAAGAAGGCGTCAAGTTTGTTTCTCAGACAGATACTGAAGTTGCGTTGCAGATGTTCATCAAGCTTTACAAGCAACATAAGGACCCATCGAAGACAATTTTTGCTTTGGTAAAAGTTCTCAAAGGCGCGTTCTCTTTGGGTATCCTCTTAGCCGATCATCCAGATGAGTTGTTCGTTGTAAAGTACGGCTCTCCACTTGTTATCGGCCGCGGGCAAGGTGAAAACTTCTTTGCTTCTGATGCTATGGCATTGGTCGGTCATACGTCTAAATTTTGCTTCTTAAATGATAAAGAAATCGCTCGAATCACTCCGAACGAGATCGAGATCTGGAATTTTGCCGGCGAGTCTCTGCCCCTTCAGTTCACCGAAGTGAATATCTCAAGTGCGAGTACTGAAAAGCAAGGTTTCCGGCATTATATGTTGAAGGAAATCCACGAGCAGCCGCGTGTGATGTCTTCCATGATCAAGCGCTTTGTCAATGCAGATGCAGGCACGCTGAATATCGCTGACATGGGACTAGATAAATTAGACCTCAAACGCATAAACAACATCCATATGGTCGCCTGTGGTACCGCTTACTACTCTGCTGTAGCCGCAAAATACATGATTGAACCAGCGGCAGGTATTCCCGTAAATGTTGAGTTAGCTAGCGAATTTCGTTACCGCTCACCTTGGCTGAATAGAGACTCTCTTGTGATTGCTGTTTCTCAGTCAGGCGAAACAGCCGACACACTAGCTTGCGTGAAGCATGCGAAAGATGCTGGCGCGCAGATATTTAGTATTTGTAACGTACAAATGTCTTCGATCCCAAGAGCGAGCCACGCGACTTTGTATATGGAAGCTGGTCCTGAAATCGGCGTGGCATCAACCAAGGCTTTCACAGGCATGCTTTTAGCACATTACCTGGTCGGTCTTGCTATGGGTGTTCGTCGCAATAGAGTTAGTAGCGATGAATTGAAGCGAGCTCTTAATGACTTGAGAAACTTACCGGCACTTGTAGAGCATGCTGTTGATTCAAAAGCAGATGTCGAGAAGGTGTGCGCGAAGTATTACGAATCAACTAATTTTATTTATATGGGTCGTGGGACTAGTTTCCCAATCGCTTTAGAAGGTGCGTTAAAACTAAAAGAAATCTCGTATATTCACGCCGAAGGTTACGCTGGCGGCGAACTTAAACACGGTCCAATCGCCTTGATCGATCGGCATATGCCGGTAGTAGCTCTGTGTCCGCGGGATAATCAATACGAAAAAATGGTGTCAAATATTGAGGAAGTCAAAGCCAGACAAGGCCGCGTTATTGCGGTTGGTGCTGCAGATGACGAAGCACTTAAGGTTATAGGTCACGACTACCTTGTGTTTCCTGAGATTGCGAACCCGGCATTGCAAGCCATCATCTCAGTCGTTCCTCTTCAGCTTCTGTCCTATTACATTGCTGTTATGCGTGGAACAGATGTCGATCAGCCACGTAATTTAGCTAAGTCCGTGACAGTCGAGTAAGGAAAAACATTGTCAGAAACTAGCTCAGATCGAACGAACAAGATTCTCAGTGGACTTAACGAGGTCCAGATGAAAGCCGTCCTTCATAAGGATGGTCCTCTTGTCGTGTTTGCCGGCGCTGGTAGTGGTAAGACTCGCATTATTACCAACCGGATCGCCTGGCTTATTGAGCAGGGTGTGCATCCTTGGGAAATTTTAGCGGTAACCTTCACCAATAAAGCCGCCGGTGAGATGCGTGCGCGTGTCGCGGCTCTTTCGCCATTCGGTGGTAAGGTCCTAATTTCAACCTTTCACTCAGCGTGTGCCCGTTGGCTGCGTGAATTTGCTCCTGAGCTTGGTTACACATCAGATTTTACGATTTATGATGATAAAGATCAGCTGACTGCGATCAAATCAGTTATCGCGGAGTTAAACGTCAAACTTGACGAAGAGACGACTCCGCAAGATTTCCGCGCAGCAATCAACAAAGCGAAGACTTTGTCGCTTTTCCCCCATGATGAGCGTCTCTCGAAAGAGAACGACCTCATGCCAATGGAGTGCGTGGCAGTTTACCGCAAGTATCAGGAATATCTTGCAGCGTGCAACGCCATGGATTTTTCCGACCTACTAATGAACGTTCTTCTTCTTTTGCGAAGAAATGATCTCGTTCGGGGCGTATTGCAGGGTCGGTACAGATACATCCTAGTAGACGAGTATCAAGATACAAACAGGACGCAGTTTGAATTAATTGCTCGGCTTGCGGAAAAACATCGAAATCTTTTTGTAGTCGGTGATGATGACCAGTCGATCTACTCTTGGCGTGGCGCGGTCCCTGCCAACATCATTGACTTTGATAAAATGTATCCAGACGCTGTAAAAATCACGATGGAACAGAACTACCGCTGTACCTCAAACATCGTCAACGCCGCATCGGCGATGGTGTCTAACAATAAACGCCGCGTTAAAAAGAAACTGTTTACGCAGAACCCGACCGGCGAACTTATAAGCTACCGCCTGGAAACAGATCATGAGATGGAATCTTGGTGGGTAGTGGATAGTATCAAGTCAGAGAAAAAAACTTTTGCTTACGACGATGTAGCGATTTTTTACCGTACCAATAGCCAATCTAGGCAGATGGAAGATGCTCTCCGACGAGAAAACATTCCGTACCAAATTTACGGAACAGTAAGATTCTATGACCGAGCAGAAGTCAAAGATCTAATGGCTTACTTGCGTATACTTGTGAACCCAAACGATGACGTCAGCGTTAAACGCGTCCTCAATGTCCCGACACGAGGGATTGGTAAAAAAGCCCTAGATACTTTAGAAGCAGAAGCTGGGCGTCGTGGTATTTCAATCTATAAGACGATTGAGCAGTTCGTCGCTAATGACTATCCAAAGCTTGGATCAAAGCTCAAGGTCTTTGTAAATCTGATCAACAAATTGCGAGCAGAGACGAAGGATAGTCCTGTAGATGAAGTCCTAGAGATTCTTTTGGAGACAACCGCTTATCTTTCCTATGTTGAGAAGAAACACCGGGAAGAAGCTAGCGATAAGATCGAAAACATCCACGAGCTAGGTTCTGCTTTGGCGGATTTCGCCGCAGAGTTTTCTGGTTCGGGAGTCGCTGAGTGGTTGCAGTCTGTTACCCTTAGTAGCAGTGAAGGTGACAATAAATCTGGCGTCACCTTGATGACGATGCATATGGCTAAGGGCCTTGAGTTCTCACGCGTTTACATCATTGGTATGGAAGAAGGCCTTCTTCCCCATAAAAATAGCCTCGATGACAACGAAAGTATCGAAGAAGAGCGTCGACTTTTTTACGTCGGCATGACGCGCGCGATGAAGCAGCTGTCGCTACTAGGTGCTTACCGACGTCGTACCTTCAATCAATGGGGCGCTAATAAACCTTCCAGATTTCTCTCAGAAATACCGTCTGAGTATTTCAATCCGATATCAGGCGCTGAGCAGAATTATATGCAGATGCGTAAAGCTGAGACCGCCGATTATTTTGATTCTGGCGTCAGTTACGAATATGAACAGCCAGATATTTCGTTAGGACAGACTGTAAGACATCCGACTTTTGGCAAGGGACTTATTCGTCAGATTATGCAGGAGTATGGTCAGGTGAAGGTTGTTGTCGACTTTAGTGATTTTGGGGTGCGGAAGGTTAGTGCGCATCATTTGCAGAGATAATCTGGAAACGAGGCGACACGGCCTTTATCGGATGACAATCTAAAATAACATTTAGTCTGTTTAGATTGTTACTCCAATACCAAAGTCAAAATACGGATTGAAACGGATACCGTCTGTATTGTTGTTTCTCTCAATAGATTGCGAAACTTCGTCGGGTTGTTGGCTATTAGAAAGTCCATTAACGTTGCGAGCAATGGTGCGGCGAAATTCTAGGCCGCCACCGAGTCTAAGGTGCATGCCGCTTTCCCATAGCCAGCGAAAACCAGTGTCAAAAGCTGACAGATAGGTCATCTGGGTATCGTTGTAATAACGAGAGTCGTAGTTCCAAAGAGAACTTTTTGTCCCGCCACCAAGGCGAAAGCCGGTGAACCAGCTGTGTCCGGTCATGTTGCTATAGTAACGACCGCCAAGGCTGACTTCGTTGGATGTGACTTCTTTTTCAATTTCTTTGGTGTTGTCCTCTGCGCGTTGTTCGGCAACGGAAGATTCGGGGGTTGTGAAACGGGAGTGTGAGAGGCCAGCAACGACTGATATATTGCGTCCCATGGATGCTTCGAATTCTCCGGCGAAACCTCTTGAGCCAGGGATGATGTTTGCAAGGAGTGAGATGGGTTTTAATTCAAAGCTTACTGAACGCTTTGGATAAGCGTTAACGTTCATAGTTTGCGCGGATACTTTGCTGCTGAAAACCAGCGCGTAGAAAAAAGCGAGTAAGAGAACTAGTATAATATTGATTCGTGTTGCTTTGCATCCCATCCCAGTATCCTCCAAAGTGATACCTACCTATAGCTAACTTCGTGCCAGCCTATTTTCTCTCCGAAGTTCTCTATTATTCTCGGGTGTTAGAGCGAAGAACTGTTTGTCTTGTTTGCTTTATGTGCCTGATACCACACAGGTTTACGGCGCTCCGAACGTGTCCAAAAGGAAACAATTGAGTCAAAAACACTCACTTTGGTGCATCCAGTAAAAGCCGGCGTTTTTTTGTTAATTTTCAATCGTATTGAAGAACGACTGAACCCGGAGGCAACAATTCTCGGTCTCTAGTGGTGGCGTGATATAATGAAGGAATCACTTGCCGTATTTTTAAAGAGGTATTTTTGTTGGACGTGAATCCAAAATCTGCACGTTCGCTTTTTGTAGCGCTCGTTGGTTTTACGTTCATCGTAATGAATATTGGAATCTTTAGAGGTCCAAGTGGTGTGAAGGATTTTCTCGAACTTGAGAAAAGTCGAAGTGTTCTATCATCAGCGGTAGATAAGTTGAAAGAAGAGAATGAGCACATCGCTGAAGAGCTTAATAAAATAAAAAGTTCGCCATCTTACGCGAAAAAGATTTTAAGAGATAAATATCATGTAATGGACGAGAACGAAGATATCATTTTCTTCGCAGAGTAATACTTTGCGCAATCCCATAAGGAGTTAAATCGTGAAATTTTTGGCGCTGATGTTACCTGTAGCTTTGCTCTATTCTTGCGGATCAGCAAGCAACGTAAACCAAATTTGGGGAGAAGACGACGAAGGCAGCGATTCAATGCTTGCTGAAGCCGTCGCCGCCTATGATGCTAAGGACTATCAACGATCAGAAAACCTGTCGATAAAACTTCTTGCCCGTAACCCGGACAACGAAGACGCGGCAATCATGCTGGGATATACCTTGCTTTCAAGGGGTGGTATCGAGCCGATTACGCTGGCGCGGAAACTTATTCAGCTTTCTGGTGATTCAGCAAAAAGTGAGGCAGAAGCCGAGCCAACAGACCCAGATGCTTCTAAATCAACAGACGCCACTGGGTCTCTGACCCAGCTTGGAAGCTTAATAAACTTGAACGAAACCGACTTTGGGAATTTAGCGGAAAAGACGTTCGATAAAGATTCAAACGGAGGCACCGAACCGAATTTATTCGCTGCAGACAATGCATTAATCATCCCTGCAAAGATTAGCGACGAACTCAGAGCGAAAGTCCCCGTTCTAAGTTACATGAACAGAGCGTTGTTAGCTGTTTGTCGTTTTGTTGACGACACGGCGAAGGTGCCTGAAGATGCGAGACACGCAGACCCATCGTGTGCCCAGACAAGTGTAAAGCGCAAGAAGATGGCGAAGGCTCACTTTCTTTGGGCTTTCTCGCATTTGACCGAAGCATTGGTATATCAGTCAGTTATTTTATATTCCGGCGCGAATAATGCAGGGGTAAGTAACTTTCAACAAGCTTCGAATTCGATCAATACCAAGGACTATGGCACCGACATTCCTTTGTTTGTAGCAAACGTCAGTGAAATGAAGAATGCAGTAGATCTTGTTTTTGATACATCGGAAAACACAATGATCACAGCGACTCTTCTAAATCTTGAAGCGGTAAGCCTTGCCTTCGCTGCCATCGCAGGTCTTCCAGAAGGAATTACAGCCCAAATTACTAAGTCACTTGAAGAATTGAAAAAGGTTTCCACAACTCTCGGTTCGACCGGAGTTGAAGGAAATACTCAGGCTCTAAAAGGTCAAATGACGGAGAAATTTGCTACGGTAGTCGGTGAAAAAATTACGGCTGTAACGGATTCGAATCCAGTGCTAAAGGATAAGACCTACACTCAGCTTGCTGCAACGCTTCCGGCAGACGATCCTAAACTGGCACAATTGGCGAGCATGTGCCAAGGCTATGACTCGCTTGCAAAGGGATTACCACCAGAGAAGAATATGAAGCCGACAAATTGCACCGGTGCACCCGCAAAATAGATTTTCATCTTCATTTATAAAAAAAGCCCGTTCAAAATTTTGAGCGGGCTTTTTAATTCTGTAAATCTTAGTTATTAAATCTCGTCTTCGTCAGCTACACCACGGCCAGACTTTTTCATGCGCTCAAGTTTCTCTTTGTACTTAACGCTATGACGGCACCAAGGGCGAAGTTCTAGGCGGCGTTTTGGAATCGCTTCGCCTGTGCCTTCGCAGTATCCATAGTCTCCGGAATCAATTTTCGCTAATGCATGCTCGATTTCAGTCAAAAGCTTACGGTCACGGTCTAAAAGTCGGAACGTCAGGTTCTGTTCAACCATCGCTGATGCCTGGTCAACTTCGTCAACAAGCTCGTTGCGATCAAGAAGCATATCGCCTTCATCAACGGCCTTTTTCGCTTTTTGAAGAATTTTTGTTTTCTCTTGCTGCAACATGGTGCGGAAGATTTCGAGTTCGTCTGCTGAAAACAGCTCCTCGTTTGGATTACGAGCTATGAATTCAGGTTGGTTTGTCTCGATTACACGTGGCTCAACTTTAATTGGTGCTGGAGCTGTTTTTACAGGTGTTGCCGTTGCGCCTTTTTTTGATTGTGGCGCAGGTGCTACAGGAGCGGCGGCGGCAGGTTTTTTACCGACTGCAATTTTGCTCTGAAGATCTTTTTTCTGCACTGGTTTTACAGGTGCTTTTGGAGCTGGTTCAGCTTTTTTAACTGGCTTAGCTACAACTTTTGTTTTTGGTTTTGGCGCAGGTGCTTTTGGAGCCGGCTTTTTAGCTACGGGTTTTGCAGCTTTTTTCGCAGGGGCTTTTGTTGCCTTCTTTGCTGGAGCAGACTTCTTCACAACTTTTTTTGGTTTTGCCATGGCTGCCTTTTTTGTCGCGGTCTTACGCTTCGCCTTGATTTGTTTTTTCATGAGGCCACCTGTTTAGAATGCGTTTGAATGGTTACAAACGGCCTGATTCCATAGGGATTTATAACTTATGTTAATCAAGAGTATATTGACACAATTTTCAAAACACAAGGATCTAAAACCAAAGTGGTGGGCAGCTTAGCTGAGTTCTTCAGCAAAAAGCCCCGCCCTTTTTGGCGCATGCAAATCAGACTGTAAGTCGTTAATAATATTGACGACTTGAATAGGTGTCAGCCGGTTCAAATTGATTTTTCGAAGTTTTTCTAACGCTTCATTTTCTGCCGTGGTGAGTACCTGTGCAAAAAGTCCACCTGTTTCCAGTGGTAAAGAGATTTCAGAATCGGTGAGTTTAGCTGTCGCACCAGTGATGCGTTCAGCGGTTTTTGTCGGTATCTGCAGCAACGGCGTAAAAGATTTTTGATCTTTGATAAACGCAGTTGCTGTGTCGATAACAGATTGAGTGACGCCAGCGATTTTCGCGACCTCGATTCCGTAGCTACTTCCCGACGCACCTTTAATAAGCCTGTGTGTGAAAACAATTGTACCGCGCTCTTCTTTTACCTCTGTCTGCATCGCAGCCACTTGTTTCATATCCGAACAAAGACCGACCAATTCGTGGTAGTGGGTTGCGAACAGTGAGTAGCAACCAACTCTTTCGGCCAAATCTTTTAGAATTGCGTAGGCGATAGCGAGTCCATCTTCAGTGCTTGTTCCACGGCCGACTTCGTCAAGTATAACTAAGCTGCGAGGTGTCGCATTGCGAAGGATTGATGCTGCTTCAGACATTTCAACCATAAATGTTGATTGTCCTCGGGAAAGATCGTCGGCTGCACCGACGCGTGTGTAAACGTTGTCAAAAACGGGTAGCTTCGCTTCTAGGGCAGGCACATAGCAACCAATTTGGTTGAGAATCGCGATCAAGGCTACTTGACGCATGATTGTCGATTTACCAGCCATGTTCGGACCGGTGATCAGAAGATGTTTAAAGTCTATCATCTCAATGTCGTTTGGTGCGAACGCATGACGGCCGACGTAACGTTCAACGACTGGGTGTCTTGATGCTTTTAAGAAGAGTGAGCCGTCTTTTGATAAAGTAGCTTTGACGTAATCAAGCTTGATAGCCATCCAAGCAAAAGACTGAAAGATGTCAAACGTTGCGACACCGATCGAGAGATCCTTTAAAGTTGTTCGGAATTCCGAAAGATCTGCAAGGAGCTGTTGGTAGAGTTTTGCTTCGCGGTTTTGAGCCTTTTCTGTCGCCGACATCAACTCTTCATTTAAATTCTGCAGTTCTTCTGTCACGAAGCGCTCGCAGTTTACCATTGTCTGGCGGCGAACAAAGTCTTTCGGAACTTTTGCCTGATGAGTTTTTGTAACTTCGATCAGTAGACCAAATGACTTGTGATTTTTAATTTTTAAGCTGGTGATGCCCGTTTGATTCTTCAATTTTTGAGCATAAAACTCGACTTTTTCCTCTCCGCCGCGCGAAAGCTCGTTGTAGCGGTCGAGTTCCATGTCGAACCCTTGCTTAAACACCCCGAAGCCAGTTCCGATTATGCCTGGCGTTTTTTCAAGAGACTTGTCGATAACGCGTAGCGGCTTTTCGAATTTCACCAAGCTGCGGATGGACGATGTTTGAACGTTGCTGACGAGATCTTTTTCGATGCCGCTGATGATAGATGACAGCCAACCGATTCGTTCGAGAGTGTCTTGAATGCGGGCGATATCTGACGGTGTCGCGTTGCCTGAAAGTACTCGCGCTGAAAGTCGCTCGAGGTCAGGTAGATTTTTTAGTTTAAGGCGAATGTCTGAAAGTTTGCTTTCGCCAAATTTTTCTAGAATTGCGACCGCTTTGTGCCGATCACCGATGTCTTTTGGACTTGAAAGCGGATGAATCAGATTATCTCTTAAGAGTCGCGCACCCATTGGGGATACGGTCTGATTGATTTCGCGAAAAAGAGAACCCTCTGATTGCCTTCTGCGCACGGTTTCGAAAAGTTCGAGATCGCGAATAACTGTTTCATCAAGCTGCATAGTGCTTGATTCAGAAAGCGGTCTAATGGTCATGAAAGAACGGACGCTGGCTTGCAGGGATTTGAAATGAGTGATCAATGCTGCAATAACGGCTTCGCCGTTTTTTACACGCCCGCAAGGCTGCGAAGTTAAGTCTTTTGAGCGAAAAACTTCCAGAAGAAGGTTGCGTTGCTCGTTTTTGTCGCGAAGCGGTCCTTCGGGAAGTGGCTCGATTAAGAGACGAAATTCGCTACGAAAATTTGCAAGTAATTTCGTCAGGTCTTCGTGAAAAAACTTGCGCGCTAAAATTTCTCTCGGACGAAACCGTTCAGTGAGTCCTTGAATTGCCGCGAAGTCTACAACAGCACCAAGTCTAATCTCACCTGTTGATATATCTGCGAGGGCTGCGCACCATTGGCGACTTTCTGGATCTTCATGGACTGCCATCACGTAATTTGGAGATTCTTGGTCTAGCGTTTCAAGGTCATCAACTGAGCCAGGCGTCAGCGTGCGAATGATGTCGCGTTTAACGAGACCTTTTGCTTCAGCTGCGTCTTCGATTTGATCGGCGATGGCAACTTTGTAACCTTTTTTCAAAAGGCGGTGCCAATAGTTGCGAGCACTGTGATGAGGAACACCGCAAAATGGAATGCGTGGTTCGTCGCCGCTTGCTCTCGATGTTAAAATGATTTCAAGAATCGGTGCAACTTGCTCAGCATCGTCACCAAAGACTTCAAAAAAGTCGCCCATGCGAAAAAACAAAATGGCATCACCGCAACGATTTTTGAGATCGTAGTACTGACGCATCATAGGAGTCATTTTTTCGATGGCGTCGCTTGCTGGCATGGGCATGGTCAACTGTCCTGCAATGATTTTGTTGTCTTCAGTGAGTATCAAATGCGCGCCAACAGTTCAAAGCACACTTCAAAAGGACTGGCTTCCCAGCGGCTTAAGGAAACCTCTGGAATTTCAGGTGTTTAATTTCAGTATCTTGCTTTTATACAGCCGATTCGCCGCTTTTATAGCCGTTTTTCGGCTAAATTTTTCTCATTCACGCTTGGCGCTAAGGGTGCAAATGAAATCAGACTAGATCTGTCCATAACCGGCACAACAAGGCCCTAACTGTCCGATAGTGAACGATAACTTCGGGTGATTTATCCCGTCCAATATAAATTCCACCTCGGGGGAACACTTTCGTCTGAGATCAATGCCCTTGGCGGTGACCCGTAGCGGTTGGTGTGTTGTCGATGAGAAGAAGATGTCGACGGCGATATGAGACCAGGTGGAATAATTTGCAGGGCCACCGCATCTAAATTTCTAGATTCCCAAGGCCATATCAGTACCTTTGAATATTGCAGAAGCCAGCGGTAGGACCGGATCAGCAGACAACGCCACGCATTTTGCGATTGCTCGGGGGAGCGCATTAGAATCGGGCGCCATTGTAGATGCATGTCACGCGCTGCGTTTATTAGACAACCAAACTTACTCCGAGGCCAAGCGGCTCATCGTTTTAATGGTCGCCATGCTGTCCAAGCTTTGCATGTAGAAATAAGCGGCAAAGGGCTAGGGGTTGGTTCGCCGACGATCAGGATCACGCTAACGGCAAAGGCTGGGGCGACGGCAATGGATATGTCCACCCGAATTTTGATGCGGTGGCTCTGGAATAATTTGGGATATCGGAGCTGACCACTACTAAAATCTAGCCTTACCTTGCGCGAGCGAAGGTAAGGCTAGAAAATCTTCCCATGCGCTGTCTGGCTGCGTATTCGATACATGTTTTAAGCGTAGTACCAGTTGTTACAACGTCGTCAACAATAAGGCAGTGCCCCTGCCCTGCTTGATCTTCGTCTTTACCGTGAGCGTCGTCTGTTACTACTAGATTTGATTCGAAGGGCCTCTCCGTTTGACTTCTTTTCTTCATCTTCCAATAGAGTTGTCTTGGCGGTCGTATGAATTTTACTTCATACTTTTTCGCAATTTTTTCTGCGAGAAACCAAGCTATATCAACTCGTCCGTGTAACCTACTCCAGAGACTCGATGGGCAAGGCATAACGGAATCTATCCCTGTGAACAAAGATTTGTTTTCAAGCTCGGCTGACCAGATTTGTAGGATACGGTTTAACGATGACGTATCACCTTTTACCTTGGCGTTGATCGTCAAAGCACGGATAGCGCCGGTATACCAAAAAAGAGAATCGACCTTAGAAACCCGCTGACTAGTCGGGGTTTGCCAGTTAAGACACCCTGATTCTGCTCCGGTGCAGCTAAGTTCACTCAACTCGTCAACACAAGCCAAACAGAGAATTAATCCCAGATGATTGAGGGGAAAACTGAGTCTTGTAAAGCATAATCCACAGGTCATATGCACTCGTTTGCAGGTGATTGATACTTTATAGACCAAACGCAAAACACCTAACACAGACATAGAAAGTCACAGCTTTTACGTGATATATATCCAGGTCACTAGGAGATCAATTATGAGCATCACGCTTCAAGCAAAACAGAAACCTATCATCGGTATGGTTCATTTGGCTGCATTGCCGGGTTCACCTTGTTCGCAATTGACTATTGGCGAGATTGCAAAGGCGGCAATGCACGATGCAAAAGCCTTAGTTCAAGGTGGTGTGCATGCTTTGATGGTAGAAAATTTTGG
The DNA here is from genome assembly GCA_945862295.1 of Pseudobacteriovorax antillogorgiicola. Lineage (GTDB taxonomy): Bacteria > Bdellovibrionota_B > Oligoflexia > Oligoflexales > CAIYRB01 > CAMAXT01. Next base: position 14,963 of record CAMAXT010000002.1, on the reverse strand, counting down.
TGACGTACCGTTTTCCCCAAAGCGTGTCGATACCCAGACGGTCGCGGCCATGACTCGCATCATCTATGAAATCAAAGCAGCTTTTCCAAAAGTCCCCTTAGGCGTAAATGTTTTGCGAAACGACGGCGTATCTGCCCTCTCAATTGCAGCAGCTGTTGACGCTCAATTTGTAAGAATAAATGTTCTAAGTGGAGCGCGCTTAACAGATCAAGGCACGATCGAAAGTTGCGCCTTTGATGTCTTACGCGGGCGCAAAAATTTGAACGCTGAAGCTATCGAAATTATGGCGGATGTCGATGTAAAACACTCCTACCCTCTCGCCCCGGTTTCAGTCGAACAAGAGGTTGCTGATCTCTTTGACCGCAGTTTAGCGAATGCTGTGATCGTTTCTGGTAGCGGTACTGGTGGAGCTGTCGATATTGAGAAGCTGAAACGCATCAAAAACTACGCGGGCGATCGCATGGTTTGTCTCGGTAGCGGCGTCACTCAAGCATCTCTCGGTGAACTGTTAGCAATCGCAGACTGTGCTATTGTGGGAACAGCTTTTAAATTTGACGGTGATGTCAAAAAAAAGGTCGATCAAAAGAGAGTAGAAGCATTAATGCTCGAACATAAGACCAGATTTAGATAACCACTATTCACTGGCGCAAAGACTGATCCGAAACTTCATCTTGGTGGTATCGAGCATGAAGACGCGCGTTTGACCGCCCTCACCCCACTCTACTATGCCGTCGACTGATTTAGAAATGGGACATCCGAGATCTTTTAACTGCTTTAGATCTTCATTGGCAGGATTTTTCGCATAAAGCTGTGGCAGATTCAAGAACTCCTGGTTGATAGTCACTGTGTTCTTTAATTTATTGCCGACTGTCAAAAGAACCAAGACCTTCCAGGTTTCACTTTGTACAACCACACCGTTCTTTGGGGTTTTGCTTTTTTTGGTACCCGCTGAACTACTAAATAGGAAATAGTCGGTTGAGCCGTTACCGTCAAAATCGCCAGCCCCGCAATCGATCCCTTTCTGCAAATCGTCGTTTACTCTGTTTATCAACTTAAGCTTTACGGTCGAAGGAATTGCCCCAGTGCAACTACTCCCCTCTTTGATAGTGAGATCCACGGTCGCATTGTCTGCAATTACCGGAGATCCAATCAAGAATAGAAAAACTAAGCCTAACAAATAACTCATGAATACCTATGAGGATAAATTATTTTTTCTTAGGTGGATTGACTATTTGGTCAAAGAGCGTGTTCGCAGCCGATTCCATAGTATCGTAGAGCGTCTTTTTATAAGCCTTGGTGAAGACCTGCCCATCTGCAGATGAATAATATTTTGTTAGCTCATCGATTTCTTTCATTTCATAATCTTTAAACAAGAAAAAATCAAAAAATTCGTATTTCTTTCTAGCGCCCTCAATATATGACAGTTCTCGTTTATTGGCCGCTTCTTTAAGTTGACGATTTGAAATTCGCTTTTTTGCTCCGAGGTAGGCATTGCGCGCCAGATTGAGGCCCAGGTAACACCTGGACTCTAGAGCAGCAAACGCGCGGTCCTGCTCAGAGCTAGTGATAAATGTCATGATGACGTTTCGTCTGTTGACAGTTAACAACGTCTTTTCATTGCGGTCAAAAAAGTCCTTGCGAGTGGATACAGGCGTTGTTGCTGCCAGACCGTAAGCCTGGCGCAGTTTAATTCCAGACGGTGAGTTAACAAAGTTCAACTTTGTCGCCACCTTTTCAGAGGTGTAATTTGTGGCAAATATTTCTTTGAAAAGTTTGTACATGTTCTTGGCTGGGTAGATGCGTTTTATCAGTGCTTTGACTTGATTTTGTTGAGCTGTGCTAAGATTGAGATCTTTTTTTAAGAGATTAATATGCCGCTCCATGCATGGCATTGCCTCCTCAAGAAATTCCTCAGTTCGGTAAAATTCTAGGATTTTTGTAGCTTCGGCGAGCTGCTTATCGGTTGCTAGTGCAACATCGACAAAAAATAAGCTGATAAACAGTACGCTAAGACGAGCAATTTTTTTCATCGATATTCGGCCCTCATTTGCCTCTATTGTAACCTAGAATGAATGAGGCGGCTATTATTCGTGATGATAGCCAGTACCAGCAATGATGTTTTGCGCACGGTACATCTGCTCCCAAAGAAGGAGCCATGCGAGGTCGCTGGTAAATGTCAGCTTAGAAAATCGCCACACTTCTTTTGCGTCCTTGCGAAATTCTTCCGAAAGGCCGTGCGGCCCGCCGATGACAAATGTCAGGGATTTAATACCAGGATCGTCCCGCAGTTTTACGATGACCTGTGAGAACTGAGCCGATGACCATTCTTGCCCGCGCTCGTCGAGTGCTATGATAGGGTGTTCGGATTTGGGAGCTAGGATGACTTTGGCGAGGTCTGCGGCATCCTTAAGTTCAAATTTTTCGAATTTGCCAAATGCCTTCAGCCGGCTTTGGTACATAGAAGTCAGCGCGGAGATCTCCGGATAAGATATCTTGCCGACTTTTACGAGGCGAAACTTCAAAAAAATCCTAGCTTAGTCAGCCTTGGCAGCCGTCGTGTTGGTAGAAAGAAGTTTTGCATTTGGCCACAGTGATTCCAGTGCGTAGAAGTCACGGATTGGACTGCAAAAGATATGAACAAGGGTTGAACCGTAGTCCATCAAAATCCAGTTTCCAGACTGCTTACCTTCGATAGCATTTGGTTTAATGCCGCCTGTTACTTTGCATTTCTCTTCGATTGCTTCTGCAATAGCTCTGGTCTGGCGGTCGTTGTCACCTGAACAGATAAAATGGAAATCTGTTGAATCAGATATACCGCGCAGATCCATGATTACGCAGCGAGTGGCTTTTTTGTCTGAAGCTGCAACTGCTGCGTTGCGAGCGATTTCTAGTGCGTTCATTTATGTTCCTCAGTTAAATATAAATTATGATTTTTTATATACGTCTCAACTTTGGGACTAAGCCATGCCTTTTGGGCTTTGTTCCCGCTTTTAATCTGAAGTCTAATTGCCGTGCTCGATGCTGGACAAATCTGGCCTTGCAGAAAAAAAACTTTCTTATACAATGCGTCCGAATCTGCACTGCTAAGCTTTAAATTTTCGAGCGCCTGAAAAAAACGGGCTTCATCAAGCTCGATAGATTCCTGCGCATTCCGCCCTACTACAATTAAACTGACCTTACTTAAAATTTCGTAAGCTCGTTGCCAAGCGCCGAAGTTTTCAAACTGGTCCATGCCGAGCAAGAGTCCAAGTGATTTTCCTGGATACTTGTCTTCCAAGGCTTTGACCGTCATCACGCTGTAGTTTGGGACAGGAAGCTGTTCCTCTATGCGTGAGATTTCAACACGTGTTGAAAGACTAGAAAATGCCAATGAACAAAGTGCGACCCGTGTCTCATAATTTGTCTTTGGCTCTTTGCCAGCGTCAAACGTAGATGCCGGTAACTTAGCAGGAATAACGAGAACAGTCGCATCGGGAAATCTTTCTAACGCCAAACCCACACATCCGCTGTGGCCTTCGTGGGGTGGGTCAAATGTCCCACCAAAGAAAATTAAATCCGGTGCGCTCATCTCGAGGGTTTCCGCTTTTAGTTTAGTCCAAGAAAATCGTTTGATTCTTTTCTGTCAAAAAGAAAGTTGGTGATTTCTTCGGTCTTATCAGAAGCCAAAGCTACTTGGTTTTTATAGACCTGAATCAGATCGTATAGGCGGTATTTAAGCGCCTGAAGTCCTTTGTTGGTCACTGCGGAAATCGTCAGAACTTCATGGCCGAGCTTTTCGATCTCTGCAGTCCATTTTGCGACAATATCGGCATCAACTAGATCTGTCTTATTGAGAACAACGATTGCAGGCTTAGAGCCTAGGTCTTGGCTAAATGACATGAGTTCGTGTTTTAAGATCTGAAGCGCTTCTACCGGTGTGCGTTCCTCGTCTGCGATATCGACCAAATAGGTAATCAGGCTTGTACGCTCTAGATGCTTTAAAAACTGATGGCCAAGGCCCTTGCCTTCACTTGCAAATTCAATAAGTCCTGGCACGTCAGCCATAACAAAAGATTTAAGATTGTAACCATCGTTCGCACCTGCATCGACGACGCCGAGATTCGGTACCAGCGTTGTAAAAGGATAATCAGCGATTTTTGGTTTCGCGGCACTGATGACACTTAGTAGTGTGGATTTACCAGCATTCGGGAAACCGGCAAGGCCGACGTCCGCTACGAGTTTTAGTTCGAGCTGAATGTTGCGCTCTTCGCCTTTGCCGCCGGGACGAGATTCTTCCGGGCGTTGGTGCGTTGCAGTCGCCCAATGCATATTTCCAAGGCCTTTTTGGCCGCCTTTAGCAATGAGCACCTTGTGGTCTTCGTGCATGACTTCGCCTAAGAGTTCTTTTGTTTCGGCATCAAATATCGCGGTGCCAACTGGAACAGTAATGATGAAGTCTTTGCCGCAACGACCAGTACAACCGTTTGCTCCACCCTGTACGCCATCTTCTGCTGCATAGATGCCTTTGAATCTGAGGTTACTCAGCGTGTTAACGCCGTTATCGCCAGTCAGATAGACGCTTCCGCCTTTGCCGCCGTCGCCGCCATCGGGACCCATTTTCGGTTTTGCTTTTGACGTTTTAAAAGTCGCGATACCGTTTCCACCCTTACCGGCTCTAACGATGATGGCAATACTATCGATGAACTTCATGCTGTGACCTATTCTATCAATTTGTTTTGGTCGATTGACGTTGCTAGATGATCCAGGCGACGGGAGCTGACTGTGCAATCTTCGAGTGGGAGTGGAATAGCAGTGATTCGCTGCTTAATCAAGAGGCATAAATAAAAACGCCCGGAGAATCCAGGCGCTTAACTTAAGTATAGAGTAGAGCGAAAGATCAAAAGACCTTAGGCAACTGGAACTATACTAGCTTGCTTACGGTTGCCTTTAACAGTGCTGTATCTAACCACGCCGTCGCATGTAGCGAAGAGCGTGAAGTCACGGCCACGGCCAACGTTTAGACCGTTTAGAATGGTTCCGCCCACTTGGCGAACGAGGATGCTGCCTGCAGTCACCACTTGTCCATCGTGTGCTTTCATGCCTCTGTATTGCGGGTTTGAGTCGCGACCATTTCTGGTACTACCACCCGCTTTCTTATGTGCCATCGTTAGTCCCTTTACGCTTCTCTAGTTCGATTCCCTGACGATTAAATCGTAGGAAAGGAAGATGTTACGCTTTGATGCTAGTGATCTCAAGTGTTGAGATCGGCTGACGGTGTCCAAAACTACGCTTGTAGTTTTTGCGGCGCTTGTATTTGAAGATCATGATCTTCTCGCCAAGACTATGACTTTTGATAGTCGCTGTTACCGTAGCGCCCGCAACGAGTGGAGCACCAAGAACGGTTTTAGCACCACCGATCATCAATACATTTTTGAAAGTGAACGTGTCACCTGCGTTGCCTGGAACTCTATCGAGAACTAGGGTTTCGCCTTCTTGAACTTTGAACTGCCGAGATCCGGCCGTAACAACCGCGTACATGAGATTCCTCCAATGGATACCGCAGGTTCTGGTTGCATAATGCACCTGCCGGCTTCTGAGAGGGGGTCATATTGTTCAATTGGCGGCGATCTGTCAATGGAAATTGCTTAAAAACAGTGCTCAAATTGATTTAGCAATCATTTCAAAGGATTAACTTACCAGTCTCTAACTGTCTACAATTGCAGCAAATTAGCCGTGGGAAACTTTTATTGCAGTTTTTTGTCAGGCCTTAGTGGTTTTCCGACTAAAAATGCGGCACATATGAGATTGCCGATTACAAACGATCCAGAAACAGAAAGGAGCAGCGACTTGAGATCCATACCATTGATCATATGTCTCATCATAGTCGGCTGCCGAACGACTGATCCGTCTCCTTCTGAATTTGACTCAGAAAACGCCTCTGTCGTTGCGTGGCCTATTCTTGATCAATCAAAATTCGCTGAATACCTATGTAAGCCGGCAACCAAAAGCTGGTCGAACGATTATGCACAGATGAACGCAACTTTAGTGAAAAATCCGGTCCCTGGCAGCGCTACCGCCGATGCATTGATTGATGTCTGGTATTACAAAGTCGGGGGATTTCAGCAACCTCCCGCAACTGATCTATCCTGTATCATGAATCAAGAATCCGAAGAGATGTTCTCATATAATTGCATGGTCGACGGCGGCGGCGAGCCTAAATCAGTCGTCGTCCTCGATGTTTCAAAAGCATTAGGAGACGGTGGAGAACTGGCTATCAGTGCGTTTGATGTCGGGGTAGAAGCTTCGGACTCACCTCTTGGTGTCGCCAGAAACCGAGACACCGAGCGTAAGCTAAAATGTGTCCCACACGTTTTTTCGCGTAAAAAATGAGCGCGATCAGCCAATCAGCTTAAAAATGCAAAGGCAACCTTAAATCCCTTTGGTAAGGTAGGGCTTGTGCAAACAGGTCGGTCGATATGTAAATAATCAGTGGGGCAGCGGTTCATATGCTTGAGAAAAGTTTAGACGGTGGATTCTCTCAAAGTTGGGAAACAAAAGTACACGCGAGTAGTCACTTCGGTGGGCCGTCGGCAGAACTACATTATCCGCCTGATTTGAAACTTGAACCAGTTCACCTTGATATCAAAACAAAATTAGATCTCGAAAAAGAGACCGCCGATATCACAGTCACCACAACCGTTAGAGCCAATAGCGCTGGAGCTCTTACCCTTAGGCTCGATGGCGTGGAATTTAAGGGACTAAAAGCTGACGGTGGTGAACATAAAGTTTCGTTTACTTACGACGGCAAGGTGATTGAGCTGTCGTGGGCAAAAGAATTTACCAAAGATGATATACGAAAAGTAGCACTCTCTTATAAAGTGGAACGGCCGATCAGTGGCATGTTCTTCATGAAACCAACAGCCGAATACCCTAGCCGGCCATTCTATGTGGCGACTGATCATGAGACCGAGCGTGCGCGTTACTGGCTTGCGTGCGTAGATCAACCCAACGTCAGAACAACGTTGAATTGGGAGCTCACAGCTCTAGAACGCTTTCATATCCTGGCAAATGGTGCATTCGTCAGCGAAAAGAAAAACGCAGATGGCACCAAAACAGTTGTTTGGAAATTAGACCGACGCTGCCCGAGCTATTTGGTTTGTTTCGCTGTTGGTGATTTTATTAGTTACGACGATGGAGAAATCGACGGTATTCCTTGTAAGTATTTCACCAGCGCTGACTTTGTTCCCGAAGATTTGAAGATTTCTTTTGGTAAAACAAAAGACATGTTGAAATGGATGCCAAAGAAGTTGGGATATCCGTTTCCCTATCCTAAATACTATCAGTTCGCTCTTCCTGAATTCAGCGGTGCGATGGAAAACATTTCCCTTGTGAGCTGGAATGACAAACTATTGTCATCGATTGAAGCGAAAGATGAGATGACTTGGTTGATGGATCAAATCAACGTCCATGAGATGGCGCATAGCTATTTTGGCGATTTGGTCGTTTGCCGTGATTTTGCGCATGCTTGGCTAAAATAATCATGGGCTACCTACATTGAGACATGCTGGTTAGAAGATAGCAAGGGCGCTGATGAGCAGATTTATGATCTTTACCGCAATGCGAGAGCTTACTTTCAGGAGGCGGACGAGTCCTATAAGCGGCCGCTCGTGACAAGAAAATTTTCGTCATCTTGGCAGATGTATGACCGCCACCTTTACCCTGGTGGCGCGTGCCGCTTGCACACTCTACGAAAAGAAATCGGCGATGATATTTTTTGGGCAGCGGTTAAAGACTATCTGCACACCTATCAAGAATCGGTTGTTGAGACCGATGATTTTCGCCGTATTGTGGAAAAGCATTGCGGGAAGTCGCTGCAGAAATTCTTTGACCAGTGGATCATGACTCCAGCTTACCCAGATGTTAAGGTCACTTTTGCGTTCGATAAAGAACGCAATGAGGGAACGTTTATTGTCGAGCAAAAGCAGTTCGACAAGAAGAAAGACATCCCAGCATTTAATTTCACAACCCAGCTGAGTTGGGTGATTGATGGTAAAGAGCATCGCAGGCCTATTACTTTGGAAGATCCCCGTCACAGCTTCAACGTGGCGATGACCAAAGATCCGGAGCAGGTGCGGTTTGACCCTGATTGGGTTGTACTGCACAAATTAGAATTCAATCCTGGTGACACTAAGCTTAAGGCGCAGCTCACTGGTGCGAAAGACGTGCATGGTAGGATTTTGGCAGCTAATGCGTTGATTAAGACTGCGAAGCGGGAGAATCTTCGTTTCGTTGCGGACGCCTATCATAAAGAGACGTTCTGGGGCGTACGGCGCGAGATGCTGGCTGCCTTTGGCACTTGTCATACCGAAGATTCGATCGACATCTTAGTTGAAATCATAGGCAAAGAATCGGACCACTTGGTTTTAGATTTTGTTTTCGAATCAGCTAAAAATTTCCGCGACGAAAAGATCCTTAACGCGACTGCTGAGCGGTTTGCAAAAGGTGGATTGCCGCCAAAAGCGCGCGCAGCTGCTATTAAAGTTCTTGGTGCGCAGCGTGAACAAGCTCCTCTTAAGACTTTGATCGATGCAGTCATGTTCAAGGAACCGCGCTACGGGTTCTCATCGAGTACGGCGATGATGTCACTTGGCATGAGTAGGATGGAAGAAGCTCTCGACATACTCATTGAACAAAGTGTGTATGGCAAGAACCCAACAAAATCGCGCCGGGGAGCTGCAGATGGTATTGGGATTCTTCTTCCCAACCTTCCGAAGAATATTCATCGCAAGGCTGAAGAGTGTTTGGTGGATCTATTGCGCGATCCTGATGATTGGATGCGACGTGCAGCAGCAGGCGCACTGTTTTCGGCAAGAGTGCAATGGGCAGAGCCAGCACTATTAAGCTTCCGCGTAACCTTGCCATACCAAGATCAGATGGATTTCGATGGCCGTTTGGCTAGCCTGCGCAAAGGCGGAGAAAGCAAGCTCGCTGACCTGGAAAAGCAAGTCGAAGATGTCAACGGTCGTTACCGAAAATTGCTTGAACGACTTGAAAACATCGAAGGTCGGTTAACGAAATCTTAGAAAAGTGGTTTGTTGGTACGTGAATTCAGGTGCGTTTCATCGACTCCAATCACTTTGATATAGTGGAATGCTTTTGTTTCTTCTGGCGAAAGTATCTGGCCTTAACCCGCTGACAGCAAAAGCTAATTTAGCTGTGATGCGAATTCTGGCTAAAGAAAGTCTGGGTTTATCCCGAGGCGGTTCCTTAGTACTTTAACAACTAAGAACTGGCACGGATAGGCTGGGAGGGTATTCGATGAAAATCGCGAATGAAAAACTGGTAGCCTCAATGCTGCTAACTAGCGGTATAGTGTTGAGCGGCTGCTTCGGCCCCTTCAAGAAGAAATCTGGCGGTGGCGGTGGCGGCGGCGTCGTCGAAGAGTCTGATAAGACGTCGAGCGAATCACCTTCGACATCACCAACTCCCTCTCTTCCAGGTGCAAAAGAAGGCTTCGGCTGCCTTCAAGGTATAGTGACCGATGGATTCACTGGCCAGCCGATCGCTTTTGACGTAACAAAACTTTTCGTCTTGATTCGCGGTACAAAACTCGCAGCAAACAAGGTTGAAGGCATCGACGGCCAATATTATATCTGTGAGATTCCTGGCGAAGAGGCTTATCCAGTCTACGCGTTCCTCGATGGTTACATGCCATTTGAATCGTCAGTTGAGATCACAACTACAAGAGCAAAGAGAGTGGCTTCTGAAGGCCAGGCTGTTGTAGATGAGGTGAAAATCGCAGATCCATTGGAACTTCAGAACATCCGACTCTTCCCGATAAATAACACAACTAGGGACCTGCGGGTAAGAGTGGTCTTTAACGGAGGCGGCGTGAAAGATGCAATCGTCGATCTCGAGGCGATGGCAAGCGGTGCTGCTGGAACTTTTGCTTTTGATGGTACTTTTGCAAACAGTGCTGGTACTCGCATCCTGCCGATGCGCACTGTCACCGGAGAAGATGGCTACGCAACATTTAGCGCAGATAAATTAAGCCTCGGAGCCGCATACAAAGTGACCGTCTACGGTCCGCCTGCATTGAATCTAACAGCTCCTGCCTCACAAAGCATCGTGCTTGGAATTAGCGGCGCAACAACGGACGATCTAAACACTTATGACATGAATATTCCCCTCGATGATGGAAACGAGACTCTTAAGTTGGTGTCATGTAGCACTAAATTTCAGAACTACCATAGCGATGGGCAAATCAAGTTTCTTTTCAACCGGGACGTGAAGATCATCGATAAAGAAGATTTAGACGGTGCTTTGACTCTGACTGCGAACATGAAAGCTACGAATGGTAGTACTGTAGCGCTGGCGACCGACTCAAGCGCGATAAATCTTGAGCAGGCTTCGGTTTCCATCGATAAGAATATTTTGACTATCACTCCAATATTCGACTCAAACGGACGGCCTAAAGCGTTGGATTTAAATGCTGACTTGGATACTGGTGACAACCTTGCGAATAAGGCCGGCACTGTTACTTACAACTTAGGTGCGATTAAATTAGATACCGCTGGTTCAAACACCGCGAGTGGCAACAAGGTACTTCTTTCCGCCATTAATGGAATTGGCTGCTCGAATGTGGTTCGTTTCTTCCAGGAAGTTGATTAACACACTCGTCAGTCCAGCGATCGCTGAAAATTAATTGAACGGTTAGGTTAAGATTTATTTACGAGCGGAGCCAGACACTCGATGTCGCTCCGCTCCAATATTTTTGCGTTCTCAGCGGGAATGTAATCGTAATGACTATCCTTCCGGTTAGCGCATATCTCCCGTAGGGCGTCTTTTTTCCACAGCGACATTGCAGCTCCAAAATAAGTTGCGCCCTTATTGCCGCAAACTCGAACGTGCAGTTTTGTATTAGCTGTAATAGGTTCCTCGATCTCGACGAGAGAATGCAGAGTGCGGCGCGGTGCTGAGAAAGTCACATGCGCGTAGGTCAGCTTCTTGTTGACCCAGAGTTGTAGGTGGGGTCCGCCACCTAATCCTATGAAAGTGGCACCCTTCAGTCGTTCGATTTCACTTGGTAGCGGTTGAATATCAGCGCAGGCGATGTCTGCACCACTGACGTCTACCGACGACGTAAATTGCTGCAGATCGATAAAAATTGGTTGCAGACTTTCGCCGATATCACCTGGCCAGGTTCTTAAATCTTCCTGCGATTGAACGCTGTCTTTCAGGACAAGTTTTTCACTGTAGTTGAACTGTCTTACAAATGCTGCCGGTCGTTCAGATTTTAAAGCAAACACTGTGAATTCACTTTTTAAGGCGTCGTCCCGGCTTTTCGGATAAAGAAGCTCAAAAGACGGATCGGATTTTAGTTGATTGCTAATGGGGAGATCGCGGCAAAAAATATAATCTGCATTAAAGCTGTCTTTGATAAATCCAAATGAATCGGAGATCTCACCGTTGAACCAACGATGACGGGTAAGGTAGAAATCTGGATCACTTGAATAGAGAAAGCTTGGATCAAGAACATCGATAAAAACCAAATCAGGGCGGGTATAGAACAGAAAGGGGGAAACGTCCCAGCTGCAGTTGAATACCCTATTTTTATCGGTGCCGACGGGGATATCTGCGAGTGCTGCTTTTGCTCTGAGTGGTTCTTCTTCAGGTTGATAAAAATTTCGAGCTTGTGCGAGAGACCCAAGTAAGTGTTTGGTGTCGGGAATCTGTAAGAGAAAAACGCCGCAAGAAACAATCGCTAAAAATCTGAGTTTATTTGTGCTTATCACTGCTAAGCGCACAATGAATAATGATGCAAAAGGTACGAGGTATTCGTTGCCTCGGGGGCTATGTATTGTGATCGCGAGAAAAAGAGCGAAGCATCCAAATGTTGTAAGAGCTCCGATAAAAGCATCCTTTTTTGTTGGATCGAGTAAAAAGGTCTTTTCGTCTTTAAAATGCTGGGCAGAAAAAAAGCCGAGTGCAATCAAGCCAATTGCCAAGAGCGTGAAAAATCCTGGTAAGTGCTTAAGTAAGCTTGAGCCTGACACCGATTGCAGTTCTACACCGAAATGACTCATTGGTAATCCGGCAGATAGTAAGGCAATCTTTAGATGTTGAATCCCCATCATGATGTTGGAGGGGAAGTACGGATTGATTAAGAGGCCAATAATGATTCCTGCGACTGTCGAGATTAGACACTTCATGGTGTTGCGGAAGTACTCAGTTTTAAGGTCACGTTCGACTGCAAATGTTGCGATACAGGCAACGGCGGCTAGGGCTATTGGGATGTAGACCGCGTGATAACTGAGTGCAAACAGCATGCTGAAGAAGCCAGCGAGGCGTTGTCGCCGCTGCAGTAGGGCACCAACGAGTAAGATGGCGAAAAGCACACCCAAAATTTGTGGTCTGACCGCAAAGATGCGAATGAGAAATTTCGACGAAGCTAGTGTCAGCAGCAATGTTGGTATCAAAGCCAAAAAAGGGCTTAAACTTTGCGTGTTGACTAAATAGATACTAAAGACAATGAATGTTCCGATCAGCATGCATACTAAGAGTACTCCTTTTTCTCCTGCTGCCTTGTAACCTAGACCTGTAAAAACATGGAACAGAAACTCTTTTTCAGGAAAAATTTTGTTCCAGGCTAAACCTTCAATCTGTGGAATAGTATCCGGAGCAAAGTCTTTGGCCGTCTGCTCAGAAACGGCGTAGTGATAAAAGCGGTCGGGATCAGACCTGGTTGATGGCTCGCTATTCAAAGCCAATAGACCAGAAATGATGAATATAAATATAGCGCTGATGCGATAAGCGCTGGCGCGGCGAAGAGTAAATTTCGGCGTCATAGAAAGTTTCCCAATAGAAATAACAATGAATAATCTTAACACCGAACATTGCAAAACTACTACCGATCCGGCTGATGGGGTGTGTAAAAAAATTTGGTTAAGAGCGTATTCTAAGCTTTAGAGCGCTGGCATTCGTATGGAATGTTCTCTAGAATGCCACGATGAACGAAATCAAGACGAAACATGGCATTATTGGTTACTTCGAACATGGCGAAGGACATCCTATTGTTATGCTCAGAGGGCTTGCTAGAAGCGTGCGGCACTGGGCAGGATTTGAGAAAGTCATGGCCCAACATTTTCATGTTATCACCTTCGATCTTAGGGGTATTGACACCAATAAAATTCCATTGTCCCCGCTGCATTCTCTTTTCGATGTGGCAGAAGACATAAAGGCAGTTCTCGATCACCTCAATATTGAGAAAGCCACGATTCTGGGTGTTAGCTTGGGCGGTATGGTGGCCATGGCAGCTGGGCTTAGTTTTCCTGAGCGGATATCTTCACTGATAATTGTTAATAGTAGTATTGCCGGTCAGAAGATGATGCGGCTTTCTCCAGTAGCGCTTGCTACAATTTCGCGGGCTGCTTGGGACACAAAAAATCTTGAAACGAAATTAGTCGAGGTTCTTACTGGACCAGACATTTCAGCAGCTAAGAAGAAAGAGATAGCGGATCTTTATAATCAAATCAGAGCTGAAAACGGTACGCCGGTGCGGACGGTTTCAAACCAAATAGTAGGTGCTGCTCGCTTTGCGGTGGCTGGGCAGTTAAAAAACATAAAGCTCCCGACGCTTGTCATTTATGGATCGAGCGACCGGTTTGTACCGAATGAAAATAGTAAACGCATTGCATCTCTTATTCCCGATGCAAAGCTGGTTGAATTGAAACATGCCGGCCATGAAGCTCACCTGGATAAGCCAACTGAGTTTGTTTCAGCTGTTAAATCATGGCACGACGACTTAAAAAATCGTTGAACGCGGGACTATTAAAGGCATTGCAAACTTGCAGCAGAGGAATCGAGGATTAATTTCTTGTTTTTGTCATTTAGGTGCCAGATAGTTCCTGACTTCTCTACCCGAATCTCTCCAACCAAACCAGATTGCCTATTACGAAAGTCTAAACATTTGCGGATCACAGCATTGTTGTAGTCGTCGACATAGACGAGAACACTGCCACCTGAAACAAGTAGACTAATGCAGCTTGCAATTAGCGTGAGTTCTGCACTGGGAAAGATAAATCCAGCGACAAGACTGGGTGGATTTAAGGCAGTATCATGATTCCGTCCAAAACGGATCGATTCCTGCGAGAGAACGTCGGTGTGCGAATCAATGCTAAATGCTTTACCAGCAATGAGTTTTTCTCTGATGCGGAGTAGAAAAGGAAAGTCTGTAGTCGGGAAGAGCGAGTTGTATTCACTGTGCATGGCTGGATCGCCAGAGAATACTTCACCATAGACATAGCATTCCTCGGAAAAATTTCGAATGGCGTCGATGTAAAGACGCAAGTGTGAGACACGCATGTGCTTTACGGCGTCGAAGCGAAACCCCCGGACACCGCATTTATAGAGATGAGTTAAATGCTGGATATGTAGATCTATAACTTTTGTATTTGGAATGAGTTCAGGCCATTCGCCGTTACCCCAAGAGTCATAGCGATTATCGTTGTCCCAATCGGCACCTTGCATGTCTCGCCAAGGTTGAAAGTCTTCGGCATTGAGATGGGGAAACCCATCTAGATATGCGCGTAATTTTTTCATTGGCGTTGGGTTTCCTGCAACACGTGCCGCTTCAGCGGAAAGCCAGTCGGAGCGCCTCACGTCAGGTGGCACTGCCATGTGATTAAATACAACATCAGCGATACCTATAAGGCCTGCTTTTTTTGCATCATCGCATAGCGTTCGTAACTCATCGCTACCTCCGAGTCCTTCGATCGTTAAATGATCAAATGGTTGATACCGCAAATACCATGCATCGCCACGCGGTGATTTTTGTGCCGGACTAATTTGGATAGCTTGAAAACCGATTGCTTGAATTGTTTTTAGTTCTCTGCGGACGTGCGTAAACTGCCAGTTGTGGGCATGGAAAATCGATCTTGGCAACTTCATAGTACGCTCCTTCATGAGAGTTAAATTCTGCATGT
>CAMAXT010000001.1 GCA_945862295.1 Pseudobacteriovorax antillogorgiicola | reverse complement strand
TTCAATTTTGTGTAGCGCAAGACAGTCCTAGAAACTACGGCACCGTTGCTTACCTCCATAAACCTGACGGAGAAACTTGTCGTTTGGTTGGTACAGACGGCTTCCGTTTGTCTTACTGTGAGATCAATGTGCCTATGCCTGATTCCTTTTTAGGCAACGGCGTTTGTTTGTCTAAAAGAGCGATCGCAGAAATTCAAAGAATGTGCAGTGAGCAATTTGAAAAGGTAAGTATAGCGATCTCCGAAGACGAGACTACTTTAGTGGCAAGCGTTCCAGATTATCAGGTTTTCATTCGCTTATCTTCAGTTAAGTACCCGAATTATATGGGTGTTCTTCCTAAGAAAAATTCGTCGAGCGTATTGATCGCAAGAGATCACTTACAAACGGTCGCTCGCCGTGTACTCCTTGCGGCAGATAAGAGCCGCGCTTTGCAGTTGTGCTTTTCAGATTCATCACTTACGTTAAATTCAAAGACTACCGGAAGTTCGGAAGGGCGAGAAATCATTCCTCTCAGCGAATACCATGGGCCTAAATTTGACGTGGCCGTGAATGGGAAATTCCTGACGGATATTTTTTCGACAACAAATAGCGATAACCTAACGTTGCACTTCAATCAGGAGAACAACGAAGACCCATTGATGGTCGTGCCTCGCTCCGAGCCTTCCGAATGCCGATCCAAACACGTCCTCGTTCCAATTAAACAGAACGATTGATGCATGTAGGGATTGGTACATTTTTGTGAAAAGGACTTCTAACGGATGAGTGACATCATGACTGAACAGACCGCGACACCAACCAATCCTGCTCCGGGTACTTATTCGGCAGACAATATTCAAGTTTTGGAAGGGCTTGATGCTGTGCGTAAGCGCCCAGGTATGTATATCGGTTCTACCTCAACTGATGGACTTCATCACTTAGTCTACGAGATAGTCGACAACTCAATCGATGAAGCGATGGGCGGCCATTGTGACACTATTCATGTTTCAATCCTTATTGATAATTCGATTGTAGTAACTGACAACGGTCGAGGCATTCCTGTCGATATTCACAAAAAGTCCGGGAAATCAGCATTAGAAATCATTATGACGACGCTGCATGCCGGCGGAAAATTCGATGATAAAGCGTTCGCTTTCTCCGGAGGATTGCACGGTGTCGGTGCTTCGGTTGTGAATGCGCTATCTGAGTGGTGCCGTGTGGAGGTCCACAAAGAAGGCAAACGCTATGTGCAAGGGTTCAAACGCGGTAAGCCTGACAGCGATATCGTAGTTGCTGGTGCGTCGGATTTGCGTGGAACGCACACGTTCTTCAAACCAGATCCAGAAATTTTTCCAGAAACAAGATTTATTTTTGACACTTTGGTAAAGCGGATGCGCGAGCTAGCGTTCCTCAACAAAGGTCTGAAAATAATTTTAAAAGACGAGATCACCGATCAAAAAGCAGAGTTCTGCTACGAGGGTGGTGTTGTTTCTTTCGTTGAATATTTATCTAAAGGACGTACAGCGCTTCACCCAAATCCAGTTTACATCACGGGAAGTCAGCTTTCCGAGGATGGCCAAAAAATTCTGGCGCAGATGGAATGCTCACTCGTTTGGACCGATGCGTACAGTGAAAGTTTTTATTCATACGTGAATAATATTCACACGTCGGAAGGCGGCACTCACGTTACGGGCCTGCGTTCTGCTTTAACACGCGTCATCAACACATTCGCTGAAAACACCGGCCTTCTAAAGAATTTCAAAGAAGGCATCACTGGTGACGATATTCGCGAAGGTTTAACTGGTGTCATTCTTGTAAAAATTAAAAACCCTGAATTTCAGGGTCAGACGAAGACTAAACTCGGTAGCGCTGATGTGCGACCGTGGGTTGAATCTATCGTAAGTGAAAAATTATCTGCCTACTTCGAACAAAATCCTGATGTTGTAAAACGCGTTGTCAATAAGATCATCGATGCGGCACGAGCACGTATTGCTGCGAAAAAAGCGCGCGAACTGACAAGACGTAAAGGCGCACTCGACTTTGCAGGCCTTCCTGGAAAGATGGCTGACTGCCAAGAAAAAGATCCAGCTCTTTGCGAACTGTTCCTAGTCGAGGGTGATTCAGCGGGCGGGTCAGCGAAACAAGCGCGTGAGCGTCGAACGCAAGCCGTTCTTCCACTGCGCGGTAAAATTTTGAACGTTGAGAAAGCACGCTACGACAAGATGCTTTCATCGCAAGAGATCAAGCTTTTGATTCAAGCGCTTGGTACGGGGATCGGTAAAGGCGACTTCGATATCGGCCGACTTCGCTACCACAAAGTCGTCTTGATGACAGATGCGGACGTTGACGGTGCTCACATCCGTACCCTACTCTTGACGTTCTTTTTCCGTCAAATGCCGGAAATTATCGAACGCGGATACCTCTACATTGCACAACCTCCTTTGTATAAATACCGCAAAGGCAAGATGGATCGTTACTTGAAAGATCATCAGTCGCTTGTTGCGTATTTGATCGATGCGGGTATGTCGAGTTTGCTGATCACTGATGCCAAGGGTAAAGAAGTAGACAAGACTTTGATGGTTAGTCTTATTTCTAAATTGGACCGCTTCGAACAATTGCTCTCACTATCAGCGCGTCGCCGTCCGACAGAGATTACGATGTTTGTTGTTGATAATGACACGCTGGCACCAACAGCATTCAGCGACGAGAAAAAAGCCGAAGAAATTCTAGTTCAGGTGAAAGATTACGTCGGTCAAAAGCTCAAGGGCCAACGTTTCCATATCAGTGGCAATGTTGTTTTTGACGTCGAAAACAGCCGCTACCGGATTCATCTTGAAACACGAATTAAAGATATTCCTGCAAATAGCGTACTTGATGCGCAAGTGGTGGCATCAGCAGAAGTCGTCGAACTGAGGCGCATCAATAAGCAGATTTCTGACGCTGCAGCGGCACCGTTTTCTTTCACGAAGACAGGCGGCAAAAAAGGCAAAGTTGCGGAAAAAGAAGCCGCAGCTCCGGCGGAAGAAGATGTTGTAGAACAAGAAAATGCAGTGCTCTCAGTTCCAGTTTATACAAAAGACTCGGGAAAAGTTGGTTCTTTGCACGAACTAAAAGTTTTGATCGAAGAAGAAGGCCGCAAAGGCGCTTACATTCAACGGTACAAAGGTTTGGGAGAAATGAACCCGGATCAGTTGCAAGAAACTACGATGGATCCTGAAAAACGCACGCTGCTGCAAGTTGAAGTGGAAGATGCAATGGAAGCAGATCAGCTGTTCTCAACATTGATGGGAGATGACGTCGAGCCTCGCAGAGAATTCATTCAGAAGAATGCACTGCAAGTGAAAAATCTCGACGTCTGAAACAGCTGAAAAAGTAGAGGAAACAAAATGGAAGCTCATAAGAATATTATTCCGGTAAAAATCGAAGAAGAAATGCGCACGTCGTTTTTGGATTACTCCATGAGCGTTATCGTGTCTCGTGCGCTTCCCGATGCGCGCGATGGTTTGAAGCCAGTTCACCGCCGTATTCTTTACGCGATGTATCAGTTCAAGAATTTCTATAACCGCCCTTATTTGAAATCTGCGCGTATCGTCGGTGACGTTATCGGTAGGTTTCACCCGCACGGTGATTCAGCTGTTTACGAAGCTTTAGTCCGCTTAGCGCAGGATTTCGCTCTTCGTTATCCGCTTGTTCAAGGTCAGGGTAACTTCGGTTCCATCGACGGTGACTCTGCAGCTGCGATGCGTTATACCGAATCAAGATTGCAAAAAATTGCAGAACTTCTTCTTGCCGATATCGACAAAGAAACCGTTGATTTCAGCCCGAACTACGACGGCAAAGAACTTGAACCTGATGTCTTGCCGTCGCGCTTACCGCAGCTTTTAGTTAACGGTGCGTCTGGTATTGCGGTCGGTATGGCGACCAACATTCCTCCTCATAACGTCACAGAGATTGCGCGTGCGCTTGAAGCGTTGATTGAAAATCCTGATGTGACAATCGATGAATTAATGAAATTCGTGAAGGGGCCAGACTTCCCTACTCGCGGCTTTATTTACGGTGTTGCTGGGATTCGGCAAGCTCTTATGACTGGCCACGGTTCGGTTACAATGCGAGCGCGTGCTGTTGTCGAAAACAGTGCAAAATCCGGCCGCGACCGCATTATTATCACTGAAATTCCTTATCAGGTTAACAAAGCTCGTTTGATCGAAAAGATCGTGGAGCTCGTGCACCAGAAGCGTGTCGAGGGTATTTCTGATATCCGCGACGAATCAGCGCAGAATGATATCCGTGTTGTTATTGATTGTAAAAAAGGTGAAAACGCCGACATTCTCTTAAACAACCTCTACAAACTAACGCCGATGCAAACAACATTCGGCGTAAACATGCTGGCTTTGGTAAATGGCGCACCGCGCGTTATGAACCTGAAGCAGATTCTCGAAGTGTTCTACTTGCACCGCCGCGAAGTTATTATTCGCCGTACGTCTTACGAACTTCGTAAAGCTGAAGAGCGTGGGCACATCTTGGAAGGCTTGAAAATAGCCGTTGAAAGCATTGACGAAGTTGTCGCTACTATCAGAAAATCCAAAGACCCAGTGATTGCGCAAGCTGAATTGATCGTAAAGTTCGCGCTTACAGAAATCCAATCGAAAGCGATATTGGATATGCGTCTTGCCCGTTTAACTGGTCTCGAGCGCGATAAGATTCTTGCGGAATATACTGAAGTTATGAAATTGATCGCAGACTTAAAAGATATCTTGGATACGAGAGAGCGCGTAACCGACCTCATTCGCACAGAGCTAAGAGTTCTGCAAGAAGAGTTCGGCGATGAACGCCGCACTGAAATCATCGCGTCTGACGCAGATGAATTCACCATGGAAAGCCTCGTAGCTGACGACGAAGTCGCAGTTACTATTTCTTTCACTGGATATGTAAAACGTACGCCGCTTGAATCTATCCGCGCACAACGTCGCGGCGGTAAAGGCAAATCTGGAATGCTGACCCGTGAAGAGGACGTCGTAAGCAACGTCTTCATCACATCCAACCACCAGACATTACTGTGTTTTTCAAATTACGGGAAAGTCTACGATCTTAAAGTTTACCAACTTCCTGACTTGCCATTGCGATCACGCGGAAAGCATTTCGCAAGTCTTGTGAAACTAACTGACGGCGAAAAAATCATCTCTGTTCTGCCAGTAAAAGAATTCCAAGATGATCACTTTATCGTTTCTGTAACCGCAAACGGTTTTGTGAAAAAGACCGACTTGATGGCTTACTCAAATGTTAGAGCTAACGGTATCATCGCTCTTAAACTCGAAGATGATGATTCACTCATCACATGTGCGATTACAAACGGCAAACAAGAAGTTCTTATTGCGACTAAGTTTGGTAAAGCGATTCGCTTCTCCGAAGACGAAATTCGACCGATGGGCCGTGCTTCACGCGGTGTAACTGGTATCCGTTTTGAAGATGGCGACAAGGTGATAGGAATGGAAGTTCTGAGCGGAAATTCCACTATTTTGTCAGTTTGTGAAAACGGCTACGGTAAGCGCACACCACTTGAAGAGTACCGCAGCCAGTCTCGCGGTGGTAAAGGCATTTACACAATCAAAGTTACTGATCGTAACGGTCCAGTCGTTGGTATCTTGCAGGTAGAAGAGAGCGATGACCTGATGATTATGACATCTTCTGGCAAAATTACCCGCTTCAACGTTAACGAAGTCGGTATCATTGGCCGCTTAACACAGGGTGTAAAACTCATGAGTGTTGAGGCTAATGAGCATGTTATCAGTCTTTGTAAAGTTCAAGAACTTGAAGGGGAAGAAGTCTGATGCAGATCGACGCTCACATGGTAGCCCAAGTCGCAAAGCTTGCGCATTTGAAGCTGTCGTCTGAGGAAATCGTCTACTACCAGAATCATCTCGAAAGCATTTTGGGTTACGTTCAGCAACTAGACAAGATGGCCCAGTCGCAGCAAGTAGCGACTGGCGAATCAGAAATTCAGTCTGAACGTGAGGACGTAAGACGCCCCAGTGTCGGCGCAGAACAAGCTGTTATCCAGGCGCCGGATAGTTCCGGAACGTTCTTTCAGGTACCTAGGATCATCGAATAAAATGGGCTAAATTGTGAGCTCTACCAAGATATCTTCTCTGTCCGCCAAAGCCATCGTCAGTGGCTTAGCATCTCGTTCATTTGCACTCGATGATGTGATTGCGACTTTTGTTGAGCGGACGAAAAAAGTTTGTCCGGCCCTAAATAGTCACGTCTTTTTTTCTGAGGAAGTCATCAGCAAGCAAGTTGATGCCCTCAAAAAAACATCTAATCCGGAATCTTACCCTCTTTTTGGTGTGCCAGTTCTCGTAAAAGATAACATTTGCACAATGGATATGCCGACGACCTGTGGCTCTAAGATTCTCGCGGGGTATGTCCCTCAATATGATGCGACTGTAATCTCTCGTCTTCGCAATGCTGGTGCCGTGATCTTCGGCAAAACAAACCAAGATGAATTCGCGATGGGTAGTTCTAATGAGAACTCTGCCTATGGGCCGGTAAAAAACCCCTGGGACCTCGAGCGAGTGCCTGGGGGATCCTCGGGTGGGTCCGCTGCAGCCGTCGCAGCAGAACTCGTTCCTGTGGCTCTCGGATCAGATACTGGTGGATCTATCAGACAACCAGCCTCGTTCTGCGGTGTTGTGGGATTAAAGCCAACTTACGGCGCTGTAAGTCGTTATGGTTTGGTTGCTTACGGTTCATCACTCGATTGCATTGGACCAATCACGAGATCGGTCGAAGATGCTGCGATGGTATTTGATGTGATTTCCGGGCACGATCCGAAAGACGCGACCAGCCTTCATTCTGGATCTAGAGAGATTCCAAATTCAGAAGCGATGGTCTCTAAAAAGCGCATCGGTGTGATTTCTGAACTAATCGGTACAGGCAATGATCTCGATACCACTCATAGTTTTAAAGAAGCAGTACTTGAACTGAAGGCTCTCGGAGCAGTTGTTGAAGAGGTGTCTTTACCTGAGATTGAGTATTCGATTGCGATGTATTACCTGATCGCTACTGCCGAAGCGTCTTCGAATCTGGCGCGATTTGATGGGATTCGGTTCGGTCATCGATCTTCTGATCCAACGCAGTCGCTCAAAGAACTCTATCTAAACTCCCGTAGTGAAGGCTTCGGCAAAGAAGTTAAGCAACGGATTATGCTTGGAACTTTTGCCCTTTCGAGCGGCTACTACGATGCATATTACGGCAAAGCTTTGAATGCAAGAGAACAACTAAAGAGCGCCGTGAAGAGACTGTTCAGTCAGTACGACTTTCTTATTTCACCGACGTCACCGACGACGGCTTTTAAAATCGGCGAAAAAATCGCGGACCCACTTTCTATGTACCTAAGTGACATCGGGACGATCGCGGCAAACTTAGCTGGAATACCGGCAATCAGCATTCCTTGCGGCATGTCTGAGTCTAGATTGCCAATCGGTCTCCAAATAATGGCTCCCTGGAATCAGGAAACTTCACTCCTCCAGCTGGCCGGCATTTACGAGAAAAAACTTAAATGGAGTGAACGGTACAAACCAAATGTCTGACCTACTCCAACAATTTGATCTTGTAATAGGTCTGGAAGTTCACTGCCAACTTGATACCCAGTCGAAACTTTTCTGTGGGTGCTCGACATCCTTTGGTGGAGAGCCGAATGCACATACTTGTCCGGTCTGCTTGGGTCTACCGGGTGCGTTGCCGGTAGTGAATAAGAAAGTTCTAGACTCCGCGATCGCCTTGGCTTTGGCAGTCGGTGCCGATATCCGTCAGCGCAGTGTTTTTGCGCGGAAACAATACTTCTATCCGGATCTCCCGAAGGGCTACCAGATCTCCCAATTCGATCTCCCCTTCTGTGAAAAAGGAGGCATTACATTAACGAGTGGGAAGTTCATCGAGCTAACGCGGATTCATATTGAGGAAGACGCAGGTAAGAATGTCCACGGCGATAAAAATAGCTTCGTCGATCTTAACCGAGCTGGCATTCCACTTCTCGAAATCGTTTCAACGCCGCAGTTAGAGAGCGCAGAAGAAGCGTCAGACTTCCTGAGACGCCTCCACTCCATCGTGCGCTTTCTTGAGATCTCGAATGCAAACATGGAGGAAGGTAGCTTCCGCTGTGACGCCAACGTTTCTTTGAAGCGCAAAGGAGCCACCAAGCTCGGCACCCGCTGCGAGATCAAAAATCTGAACTCGTTTCGCAATATAGAACGAGCTATCCATTATGAAGCAGTTCGCCAGGCCGACATTATTGTACAAGGCGGTACAATCATTCAGCAGACGATGCTGTTTGATGCCAATAGTGGTTCTACTAGACCGATGCGTTCGAAAGAAGAGAGTCACGATTACAGATACTTCCCGGACCCTGATTTACCGGTTCTCTTCATAAACGAAGAACGTATTGAAAAGACTAGGAAGTCTCTCCCTGAGTTACCAGCGCAACTTGAGAAGCGCTTCATCGAGCAGTTTGAGTTGCCGGCTGTGGATGCCGCTCAACTTACGTCGGACCGAGACCTAGCCAAGTACTTTGAGAGTAGCACCAAGTTCTTAAAAAAAGGTACGCCGAAACTCGCCGCTAACTGGATTCTTTCCGAATTGGCACGAGAGGTAAATGATCGCTCTTGGACCTACATGAATTGCCCTGTCTCGGCCCAGTCTATAGCCCAGTTAGTAAACGCAATCGGCGAAGGTACGATTTCCGGCAAGATTGCCAAGACGGTCTTTAAGTCGATGGTCGAAACCGGTAAGGATCCAGAGACGATTATCAAAGAAGAAGGCTTGGTACAGATTTCTGACAAGTCAGCTATTCGCACGCTTGTTGAAAGAATCGTCAACGAGAATCCGGCCCAGGTAGCTGAGTTCCTCTCAGGAAAAGAAAAAATCATTGGATTTTTTGTCGGTCGTATCATGAAGGAAAGCGGGGGAAAAATGAACCCTGCGGCTGTAAACGCGGTACTTTTGTCGACACTAAATTCGAAAAAAGTTGGGTCCTAAGATGGACGCCGCATTGAATAAAACCGTGTCAGCGATATTGAATGAATATTACACGACAGGATTTTTTACCCACGCCCATTGTTTGGCCGGGTCTTTGACGGCAAGCGAAATCTATTGCGATGTTTTGATTGCGAAGGATGGGGCTCAGATCTTTGACCTGGCTAGCATAACGAAAGCAGTCTGCACAGCTCCCCTAGTTTATCGACTTATGATGATGTTGAAGCTAGACCCAGAGACTGCGCTGCTTGAGCAGCTGTTCAAAATTTGGCCTGAAAAGCTAAATAATCACTTCAAATCCCTTCAGGTAAAAAATCTTCTCCGACACGAGAGTGGATTACCGCCTTGGCGGAATTTTTGGATGTGCCGACTTGGGGTTGGCAACCAATCTGTAAGTAGGTCAGAGCGATCCAATGAAATTATTGAGAAATTTAACCAGCTGACACCAGAAGCTTTGAGTTTAAAACCCAACTACAGCGATTTGGGTTTCATTCTTTTAGGATTAGCTCTTGAGTCCTATTACGAAATGGACCTGGCAGATCTCTTTTGTGAGATGGCAGCTCCTGCAGATAAGACCGGATCTACAATAAACTATCCAGTACATATCAAGTCCGGTGCGACCTTTATCCCATCAGCATACTGCCCGATTCGGAGCCGGATTTTGATAGGTGAAGTCCATGATGAAAATAGTGCAAGCCTTGGGGGACAGACCGGACACGCCGGAGTCTTTGGGAATGCTTACGGCTTGGCAACTCTACTCCGTTGGTTTAACCATGACAAAACCGTAAACCGCTTTTTAGAACTTAATGCAAATCACATCATTGCAAATAAGCCTTCTCAAAAAGCCAATGAATCCCTCTTCGGCTGGCGACAAGGTGCTGATCGCAGTGCTTCTGGGTATGCGTCTGGCAAAGGGATGGGTCATCTCGGCTTCACCGGAACGGCATTTTGGGTTGATTGGACCGAGAAACGGTTTGCTATTTTGTTCACCAATCGTGTTATAAGCGGCCGCGTTAACCGTGCGATCACCGATCTAAGATCTCGTGTTTTCACAGCCCTAAACTAATCCAGAGATTTCAATACGATACCATGTTAAAAGACAGCAGGATCACCATAATTGGGCGTGGGATAGCAGGTCTCGCAGCCGCGTTCGAATTACAGAAGATAGGTTTTTCAGTTGTAGTAATCGGTCCAAACGACATCAATAGGTCGGCGACTGGTGCTGCGGTCGGACTAAGTTCTCTCAAAGGCCAATGGCATGCGAATAAACCCCTCTTTTCAGCCAAAGTCGACGGTCACCAATTCCTGATGACATGGGTGAAAGAACTCGAAACTGCGTCCGGAATTAATATTCCTCAAATGGCATGTTCGTCGTATGAACCCTTCTGGACAATGAGGGAATATGAAACGATTCGAGAGCGGGTGTTTCATCGGGCCTTTTCGGGTCATACGGGCGCTACCTTCACGAAGCCAACTAATGATTTAAATGAGTTATACGAAAAAGCTCCTCTTGGAACTGCGCTCTATGACCGAGATTTCTGGTTTGATCCACGCATTGGGATAGAAGCCCTGACCAAAGCCCTCCAAGTCCGAGGTGTCACCTTCTTCGATGATGAAATATCTAAGGTCGAAGCCTGCGAGTCGACACTTGCCCTTGAGGGAAAGAAGTCTTGCTACAAATCAAATCGAGTAATTGTCGCTGCTGGCATTTGTGCGGATAAAATACTTGAAAATTCAATGATAACGGCACCTAGACAAAAGGGCGTCTACGGCGAGACCTTAGTGATCCCCAAGTTCTCCCATGCCTGCCCCCAGATTATCCACATGGGGCAGAGGCACCTAATCGGATTCGAAGGTGGAGGCAGGTATGGGTCGTCTAGTCTCGATACCGAAGACTTTTCCCCAGGTCCGCGATTTGGATCAGATCGTGGGGAAGGTAGGCTGGGTATGGACTCGCGATTCGTCGATATCGGGTTTAATCCCAGGTTTTCCACAACCTATGCCGGGGTAAGGGGCAAGTATAGGGATATTGCGCCCTGTATTGGAGAGCTTAAGGTCCCAAACTCACCACTCAAAGTGGTACTCTTTTCCGGTTTTTATAAGAGTGGGCTGCAACTTGCTCCGCTTTTTGCTGCTAATCTGGCCAAGTATTACTCAGGCTCCTCCGCTTTTTTATGTGAACCTCAATTTTCGGTTGGGCGTTTTTCTTCGGAATTTTGAGTTCGCACCATTCCTACGCTTTTTTGTTCCATTTTTACTCATCGCAATTTTTCCGCAAAATTTTCCAATGATTTTAATCCAAAGTATTACTAGGCAGATTTTTCATAGTATAATTTATACGGCATATATATATGTAATGATCAGCATTGTTTATACACACAAACCATATATCAGCATAGTAACACATTGTTTTTAATGTGTTTTAATAGAAAATAACAGTGGCATAGAATTAGCATTATTTAGACTATGCTGGACTAATAGATTCTATTAAAACCAGCCCTAGGTTCCCTATGCAGCTGATTTAATTGCTGATAATTGAAATGCGGGATGTTCAACATGACTGTTAAAACGTTTAAAAATTTGACTCTCTGTGCAGTTCTTTACACGGCTTCCAATCCAGCCCAAGGTCAGGACGATCAAAACAGATGCATCGCAGATCTGCAAAGAGTGCAGACGCAAAACTGCCTTTCGAGAGAGAAACTGCAGCATAGCTACGAATGGAAACTTACGGACAACCTATACGGTATGCAAACAAATGCATGTATATCGGATACATCTGCAAGTGGAACCCATAAAGATATAGTCATCGGAATCGATCGCAGTAATAGCAACTCAATACCTGATAAATTACGTAAAAAACTGCGAGCTGACAGCATTTCTGTAACAATCGATTTAATCAATCAGTTGAGCGAAACCTATAAATCAAATCCAGAAAAAGCACCGAATATTTCCCTAACGATGTTTTCTAGTTTTGCCGACTGTCGCGAATATATCGGCGGTAAAATATCATTCGTAGGCGAATTTCCGTGCAGCTATTTGAAAGCGAAAAGAGTTACAGACGCCACGCATAAAGCCGCGCTTCTTGAATTACTCGCAGAAACTGAAGGAAAATATTCAGCAGGATCGACTTCGTCGGCCAGCAGTTTGGATATCGTGGCGAATCTCGTTAATGACGGCTTGCTCGTCGCAAATGAAGGTCGTCAGATAGGTATGTTGATATTTAGTACTGGTCTCAGCTATGCAGGCACAGCTGGCGACACTTATTCATTCTTAAAAGCCCCGAACTACGTTGCCGCTTATGACACCATGCATACAGCATATAGCTTTGAAACAGTAAGAAAATTGCGCTTAAATATTGTCACTGCACCGCTAACAAAACCATATTATGACGGCACCTATAAAGACAGTTTCGAAAATATGTGTGCACTTCCAGATCGTCCCGCTGCGGATTGTTCTGAAAAAAGCACTGATCCAGCAAACTGGCTCGTAAACAGAACAGACATCACAAAAAACATGGCACAAATCGCCGCACTTTCAGGTGGCACGGCGATTGAAAGTAATGCCGCTGGCATCGCTGCTAAACTTGCCACCGAGCTACTTGTTCAAGGTCAAACAAATATCATTCCGGAGCGCGCAGTTCTTTTGATTAATGGTCAGGAATCAAATGCGGTATCGTTGTCTGGCCAACAGATTTTGATTCAAAACCTACCGTCAGGGAGTGCTTTAGATCTAAGGCTTGAAGTTTATGCAAATGGCGCAATGGTACCATTTGATTTTAAAGTAAACACAAGCGTTGTTCCCGGCGCCGATGCAGACTTTTCCGACAATGAAATGTTCTGTAAAGCCGAAGCACTCGATCCGTCTGTTGTTGGTCCAACGATCAAAGACATGCAAGGTGGATCAGGAAGCTGCGGAGTTATTGGTAACGACAGCGCGAAATCAAAATGGTTCTTTGTACTATTTTTCTTGCCGCTCGTAATCGCTTTGCGACGCTCATTTTCACGTTTAAGCGTAACTGCAGTTGCTGTTTTGGCCGCAATGGCGGCGGCGCCTTCTGGTGAAGCGCAGGCAGAAGAAAAAGTCTCTGGTTTGAATTCCCAGCACTACCGTCCAGTAGTAGACGGCGTCGGTAATACTGAAACTGGTCAAGTTATCAATTCTGGTACTTACAATGCAGGTCTTTACGGTGATTATGCCAACGACCCCGTTGAAATTGGCGGCGAAAAGGGCAAAAGAATTAAAGGCGTCACTGACGATATGGTGACCGCGCACTTTTCAGGAAACTTCGGTCTATTCAATAAAGTTTCGGTAGGGTTTCACCTTCCTTACGTCCATAAAACAGACGTTAACCGTGAAGTTAACGGTGAAGAAGTCGACGGCGGAAGTTTAGGTCAGCCATCAGATTCGTCTATTTTTGCTAAATGGGGCCTTGTTTCTAAAGCCAGCTGGTCTTTGAGTGCGATGCCGCAAGTTAATCTACCGACTGGCAATAGCGGCTATCTCTTGGGCGACGGTACTGCTAGTTACGGCGCCCTCATCGCGGTTTCTGGGCGCACAGGTAGCCTTTCTTGGGCAACCAACCTTGGTTACATGCACAGAGAAAAAGCGTTGGAGCTACAGGATGACAGAACAACGACCCTTAAAATAACCGGCTATAGCCCAGTGTCTTTTGGTGCTGACTACCGGCTAACTGGCATCATGTCCTTGGGTGGTAGTTTATTCGGTAAGTTTCATAGTGGTGAGAAAATCGACTTCACTAAGACAAACCCTGCTGAGTGGCAAGCAGTGGGTAAACTAAAATGGACGAATTCTTTGGAATCTAGCTTAGCGCTAGGTACTGGTATCGGCCGCGGTTACGGATCACCGGATTACCGTGTAGTTGCGGGTATCTCTTATGTTCCGGTTCAGAGCCGTGGAACAATTCGTCAAATCGTACTACCAACTAAGAAGAAGTAATTTAGAAAGCTAGAAGAATAGAGAGCTGTGCATCGAGACCAAACTTGTTTTTCTTGTGTCCGATGGCAGCTTTTAAATCGTTCCCCGGAGCCACAATTCCCTTCGTCTCAGTCTGCTCAATACTCCCCGAGAATTTTCCCCCAAACTCCGCTACTGGCAAAAGTAAGTTGATTCCTAGCGATGCGCCAAATGGCCTGAAAGGAATTAAATTGAATCCACCACCAGCCCGCAGAGAAATCACAGTAACGCTTGATTCAGCCGACGCCATGGGCGACTCGGCCGTAGCACCGGTATCGTCTTTTTTTGTCGACTTAAAACTCAAACTCGACATCTCAATATCCAAACCTCCAGTAGCGAACAGAGCGAAGGCTGTTCCCATTGGAATATTTAAATAGCGAACGTCGGTAAACAATCCAATGGTCGTTGCGGTTGTTAATGAGGACACGAATGGATTGAGTTTCTTTGGAAAGTAATCGGTATCGACGCGACTGGGAACGAACATCCGGTAGCGAAATCCGGGTAAGAGTGCGACAGGGCCGATCGGAAAACCGACCTGCAGAACAGCTCCGATCATCGTTTTTGCAACCGCTTCGTCCGCTTCCCAAAGTGTTAGTGGCGTCTCGGTCGTTGGAGCAACATAGCCAACGCTGTTGAACGTCGATGGTGACATCAAGGTCGGCGACCAACCCATCCAAAGATTAAATCTTTCTTTTTTAGGTGTTGCTGCCAATGCGCCTGGTTTTACGCCCCCAGCCGCCGTTGCTGCTTCATCGGTCGCGGGGTTTACAAGCATGCCCCTTTTGATTTTCTTGATGTTCTTTTTTGTCGGGAGTTTAACGATGACGGAAGTGCTCTTGACGACAGTTATTGTGCCGCAGTCGATCTTCTTGTTTTTAGATGTATAAATGCAGAGTTGATCACCTTTTTTATAGGTCTCACCGTCAGGATCGACGGTCACCTGACTTTTGCCAATTTCTTTGACTACTCCAGAGATTGCTCGAGACGAAAAGCATATTGAACAAAAGCTTAAAAGCAGAATTGTATATATAAAATGCAACACTTCACTCGCTTAATGAACCGAAACTCTTGCAGTGTCTGCTAGAGAGCTAAAGGCAGATTATTTTTCAATCCTTCCGGATCGCCAGTCATAAGTTGTGATTACCCAAGAATCTTTAAGCCAGATCTGATTGGCGATCATCTCAACAAGAACAACGTGTCGCCCTTCTTCGAGGCCACTTAAAAGTTGAGGTGGAATTTCACCACTGCGTTTTGCTGCTGGAAATACGCAATAAACAGCTTTCGGGTCTTCGGCTCTACCAATTTGGACTGTCATAAAAGTGTTTTCTAATAAGGTCGATCCAACAGTCCAAGTCAGCTTTAGCGGTTTTAGATCGGAGATTTTTAATGGGTCAGCGGCCTCAGCAAGTTGCGGTTCGCCGAATGCCATAGCTGTTAAATCTGACTGCATCTCTAAATTTATGATCCGACTTACTGGCCGAGCCGTGATTGAGTGATCTTTTCCAGCTTCGGTATAAAGTAGAGTCCACTTTTCCATCAACTCGTTCACACCGGTGTATGTGATTTGTAGACGGTCGGGATACTCGGGATGTTTACCTGCAGTACCGGCAGCAAAATCCCTAGTAGCGAGATTAGGAATAGGCATTTCGGTATTAGATTTGCTGAGTGTGGGAGCTTCAGTTGGTACGCCCGCCTTACAGCCGCCAGCCATGACGAGTGATTGTTTCAATTCAGAGATGTCGATCGGTGTATCAAACTTATAGCGGTGGAACTCACCGACTTTTAGGGGAACGTTTAAACGCGCAACACTAACGGTAGAAAGTTTTAGATCCTCACCGCCGTCAGTAATGACTGTGTCGGTGTTGGCTGTTTCCTTGATGGTTAGGCGCTGAGCAGTGGCGGCATCAGCGCCAGATTCCCACAGAACAATTACGACGAAATAGAGGTTATCTGTTGATAGACCTGGGATTTTTTCAGCAAATTCGACTTTCCCGGTGTCTTGATTTACGCAATCAGCAGTACCGGGTTTATCTCGAATTGGTTCAGAGGAAGCATCTTGACTATAGAACTCAAGCTTACATTTTGCAGTTCTGAATGTTTTGAATTGTAAGAGTGCGCTATCGCCGTCACCAACGCGATCCATAAAAATGGAACCCCTGTCGATAAGTTCGTTGCCGCTGGCTTTTTTCCCAGACTTTTTCTTTGGTTTTAAAAAGCAGCCAGGAAGAAACAAGCCGATCATTAGAAGTGTAATCAGACACTTTAGTGCTGTGGTGCGGTTACCATGGGTCATTTTATTTTGTTCCTGGGAGGATTGTTGCGATTAGTACTATTTTATCATGCCTCGACCAAAGGTATGAAGGTGACCACGGCAAAGGATTTTTACTAGGCCAAAACAAGGGCAAACGCCTCATTTTTAATTGAATCTCCATTACAAAGTAGAAAAAACGCCAAAAACGCCGATCGAATGGTTCAATACTTATAAGACAGGCCTTGACCGAAGAGAGGTTGCCAATTAGTATGAAGTTCCAACCAGGCTGAAGAATTCGTTCTACGTAAGCCACTAAAACTCCAGATAAAAATTAGGGATTACGCCATGAGGCAACGCAGTCGCACCAAGTTTATTTTTGTGACAGGTGGCGTGGTTTCATCGCTCGGAAAAGGAATTGTAGCGGCGAGCTGTGGCGCGCTGCTGGAGACCAGGGGGCTAAAAGTCACCCTGATAAAATGCGACCCCTATATCAACGTCGACCCCGGCACCATGAATCCATTTCAGCACGGCGAAGTTTTTGTAACTGAAGACGGCGCGGAGACAGACCTAGATATTGGTCATTATGAACGGTTTACAAATTCAACACTGACGCGAGCCAACAGTTTTTCAGCAGGTCAAGTATATGATGCTGTTCTTGGAAAAGAACGCCGCGGTGACTATCTTGGTGGAACGGTGCAAGTCATCCCGCACATCACAGATCAAATCAAAGAAAATATTTATAATGCCGCATCTGGTGTCGATATCGCGATCGTAGAAATTGGCGGCACCGTAGGTGACATTGAAAGTTTGCCGTTTCTCGAAGCAATTCGTCAGATCAGATATGACCTGGGTGACGACAATGTTCTATACGTTCATGTGACACTTGTTCCTTATATCGGCGCTGCGCGCGAGTTGAAAACAAAGCCGACCCAGCACTCTGTGAAAGAATTACGCCAGATCGGTATTCAGCCGAATATGCTTGTATGCCGTGCCGACCGTCCGATTCCAGAAGACCAGAAAAGAAAAATCGCTCTATTCTGTAACGTCAAACCTGAAGGGGTGGTCGAAGCGATGGATGTTGATAACATCTACCGTTTGCCGCTTATTCTCCATAAACAGGGCTTTGACCAAGCCGTAGTGGATCTACTAAATATTTGGACTGGCGCACCGAATTTAAAGCAGTGGGAGAAGATTGTCGATTCGCTCGATCATCCAAAAGGCACTTGTAAGATCGGCATCGTCGGCAAGTATGTGGATGTTTACGATTCCTACAAGTCGATCACCGAAGCTCTTATTCATGCGGGTATTCATCATCAGTTAAAAGTCGAGGTCGTGTTATTTGATGCGGCAGAAGTCAATAAAGACAACGTTGATGGCCTGCTGCAGGACTGTGACGGCGTGATTATTCCGGGTGGGTTTGGTGAGCGCGGTATTGAAGGAAAAATTTCTGCGATCAACTATCTTCGTCGCGAGAAAAAGCCATTTTTCGGTATCTGCCTTGGTATGCAACTTGCTGCTATTGAGTTTGCTCGTAATAAACTCGGACTAAACGATGCGAATAGCCAAGAGTTTAACGAGAACTCAAAAAATAAAATCATCCATATTATGGAACATCAAAAAGCCGTGACAAAAAAAGGCGGCACTATGCGTTTAGGCGCGTACCCTTGCTCGCTTAAATCACCATCGAAAGCGCGTGCGGCATATGGGTCAGATAAGATTTCAGAAAGACACCGTCACAGATTTGAGTTTAACAACGACTACCGCACAATTTTTGAAGAACACGGCATGATCTTCAGCGGTGTGTCTCCGGATGGCGAGCTTGTCGAAATGATGGAGCTGCAAGACCACCCGTGGTTTGTTTCATGTCAGTTTCACCCAGAACTTAAAAGTAAGCCGATTAAGCCGCACCCATTATTTAGAGAACTGATCGGCGCCAGCATGACCTACCGGAAAGAAAAACGACATGAAACCTGATCTATCTAAACAGTATCGTTCGTGGGGCCAAGAGGCGCTGCAGATTGAAGCGGCCGCTATTATCGCTGGCGCTGATCGTCTTGGTGACGATTTTGTTTCTGCAATTCAAGGCATTCTAAGTTGTCAGGGCAAGTTGGTTGTTACGGGACTTGGCAAGTCTGGCCATATAGCGCGTAAAGTCGCTTCGACACTTTCTTCCACTGGGACATCATCTTTCTTTCTACATCCAACAGAAGCGTTGCATGGTGATTTCGGCATGCTGCAGCTAAAAGATTGGCTGCTAGCGATTGCTTACGGCGGAGAAACAGCTGAAGTTCTTGAAGTCTGCCGTTTTGCTCGCCGCATCGGGGTGCCGATTGTTGCGATCACTGGTCGAAAAGAATCGACTTTGGCAACGTTGTCTAATTTTGTGATCGATGTAAGGTGTGAACGTGAAGCAGACAGTTTAAATCTCGCTCCGACGTCTTCCTCAACGCTTTCAATGGCTGCGGGGGATGCAATCGCAGTGACGTTGATGCGTGCACGCGGTTTTTCTGAAACGGATTTTGCAGCTCTTCACCCGGGCGGCAGTTTGGGCAGAAAACTCTCACTAGTAAAAGATCACATGAAACCGAAGGAGTCTCTGCCGTTAGTGACAGCTGATGCCGGCTTCCATAAAGTTCTTGAGATCGTTACAGCCCGTAATTTTGGCATCGCCGGCGTTGTAACCGCAAATGGCGAGTTGATTGGTGCGGTTTCTGACGGTGATCTTAGACGCGCATTATTGCGCTCAGGTGCGGAAGCTTTGCGAGCAAATGCCAGCCAATTGATGTCTAAAGCGCCAAAAACAGTTACCAACGATACCTTAGCAATTGATGCTCTAACATTGATGAATGAGAAGCAGATAACCCAACTTTTTGTAGTAGCAGCAAAAGATACAAAAGCTCCAACCGGTATTGTTCGTTTACATGACCTTCTTGCCGCTAAAATCCTCTGATTAGATAATTCCTAACAAATCCCATGTATGATCGTTTTATTTTCAATTATCCAGCGAATACGGTAGGATATATCAAAGCTGTTTAAGAAAAGGCGATCATCTGGGTAAGAAGCTAACAATCATTGCGTTCATGATTTGTCTTGGCATTGCGTTCTATGTTTTTTTGAACAAAGAGTCGAAATCACTAAGAGACAATATCGAACCAGGTGGCGCGAAAGAGGCGCAGGTCATTCTGGAAGACTTCGTTGCCTACAAATACGAAGGCGCCCGCCTTGATGCGAAATTAACCGGCAAGCTCGCGAATTTTTATGAACCAAACCTTGTGGAAATCGACGGCGACATCAATGGTGAGAGAGCTACTGTTGATGGACGCGAGTTCTTCGGAGCGGAAACAGCTAGCGCATTTTTTAAAGCGGGAAGCCTGTCAGGACTGATGGAAAAATCTTTGGAGCTCGACCGGGCTGAGATCTCGGGGTTTGTTGAGGTTGGATTGAAAAACCATATTTTGACGACTGATTTCGCTGAAATGTTGAATGACCGACAAATGATTCGGTCAAATCGGCCTGTAAGAGTTGAGGGTGAAGGTAGAATGTTCGCCGGAGAAGACGGCTTCACATACGATTTAAAACAAGCGTCTTTGTTCATGCCAGGTAAGGTCAAGGGAGTGTTGGAAATTGAAGAAACAAAGTAAGTCGTGGCTTTTATTTTTGTGGCTAATTGTTTGGACGGGTCCAGCCTACGCTGATCTTCTCGACGAAGAGGAAGAAACACCGATTGTTACGACAAAGCCTGCGCCTGATGAAGTGGTAAAGAAGCCAGTTTTAAAGCCTGCGCCTAAATCTACTGACGAAGTAGGCGACGACAGCGCTAACAGCAAAACTAATCCACAAAAGCCGCCGAGTAAAAGCCCTACCAAAGGAACACCGCCAGTTCCTGGCGTTAAAAGTAACAAAGACGATGTCGAAACACCGCGAGAACCGGTCCATTTTGAGAGCAAAGGCCTGCGTGGTCTGAGGGAAAAAGGTACGGTTGAGTTGATCGAAGAAGTCATTATCACACAGGGTGAACTTCGCTTAGAAGCCGATAAAGCTAAGATTTTTTATGACGAAGGTCAGAAAGAAGTTGCCCGCGTTGTGGCTGAAGGAAATGTAAAGATCAACAATGTTGAACAATCTACTGGTGAAAAGATGAAAGCCTTTTGCAACCAGGTAGAGTTTTTAAATAAGAATAGAACCGTTATCATGGAAGGCAACGTGCGTCTTTGGCGTGGCACGCAGTCGGTGATTCGTGGCAAAAAAATGACTTATGAGATCGACTCTGGCTGGATGAAGGGCGATCAAGTAGCTGGCGAACTGCAGCCTGAAGATAAGAAAGTCGGCGAACCAAAGCCTAAGGACAAGAAAAAGTGAAACAAGAAAACGGCGCAACTAAAAAAGCTGTGGAATCATCAGAACTGCGGGCCATCAGTCTTGAGAAGTCGTTTAAGACGCGTCAAGTTGTGAAGTCGGTGTCTTTTAGTATAAAGACCGGCGAAGTGGTTGGGCTTCTTGGTCCAAATGGCGCTGGGAAAACCACAAGTTTCTATATGGTCGTTGGCCTACTATATCCTACAAGGGGCCAAGTGTTTTTGGGTGACGACGACATCACCCACATGCCGATGCATGAAAGAGCGAAACAAGGCATCAGCTACCTTCCTCAGAATATGTCGATTTTTCGCCGGATGTCGGTGGAAGATAATCTCATTGCCGTCATGGAAATATGTAAAGTGCCGCGGGAAGAGCGCCGGGCATTTTTAGACGACCTCCTAAGTAAATTCCAAATTCGTCATATTGCGAAGTCGATGGGTGCCGCTCTTTCAGGTGGTGAGCGCCGGCGCGTCGAGATTGCCCGTGCTTTGATCATAAAGCCTCGGTTTCTTCTCCTTGATGAGCCTTTTGCCGGTATTGACCCGATGACGGTCCAAGAAATCCAGGGCATCATTGGTAAGTTAAAGGACGAAGGTCTTGGTGTTTTAATCACAGATCACAACGTCCGCGAGACTCTTGGTAGCTGTGACCGGGCTTATATCTTGTCCGGTGGAGAGATCGTTGCGCACGGGTTGCCGGAAGAAGTTTCCTCCAGCCAGAAGGTGAGAGAAATTTATCTCGGCGAGAACTTTAGACTCTAGAATCGCGTAAAAAAGACACATTTATTGTTCTTTGCAAAATTTTCCAAAGTTGGAATTTTTTTTGCATGTAGGACCAATAGACATTAAAATAAACCTTAGGTAAACGTTCACCAAAAACGGGTGTAAGTGCTTATATGGGTTATGAATTAAAGCAAAGTCTTAGGCTGACGCAGCAACTGCTCATGACACCGCAGTTGCAACAGGCGATTAAGCTACTGCAGTTGTCGCGAATGGAGCTTGAGCAGTTTGTTACTGAACAAATGGCCGAGAATCCGTGCCTTGAAGAAGGCCTCAATGAATCTCCGGAAGAATCAGCACAGGTCGAGCGGGAGCAAGAACGAACTGAAGAGCATGTTCTCTCAGAACAAATGCAAGAAGCCGGTTCGATTGTAGATAAGCAGGGCGGCGATGATCGTGGTGAAGCTGACTGGGATCAGATGACCAAGTATCAAGACCAACTTCCTGTTGCGTCGACCGCAGCACGCAAAGGCGTGGCAGATGAAGAACATCCTAATTATGAAAACATGGTTACCAAGGCGAGCACTCTACAAGAGTACTTGATGCTACAAATTGGTGAGCTTGATTTTAACGAAGCGGAAACAAAAATCGCGACACTGCTCTCAGGAAACATTGATGACCGCGGTTATTTGAATATTAAAATCGACGAATTCGCTCAATCTGAGCAGTTAGACGTCGAAATGGTTGAAGACATTCTTGATACGATTCAGCGTCTTGATCCCCCGGGTGTTGGCGCGCGCGATTTGAAGGAGTGTTTGCATCTCCAGGTACGCAATGCAGGTTTGAAAAACGGTTTGGTCGAAAAGATCATCGAAAACCACTTGCC
Source organism: Pseudobacteriovorax antillogorgiicola (assembly GCA_945862295.1). Lineage (GTDB taxonomy): Bacteria > Bdellovibrionota_B > Oligoflexia > Oligoflexales > CAIYRB01 > CAMAXT01. The sequence goes on along the minus strand of CAMAXT010000001.1, from coordinate 73,017 downwards.
GGAACTTGAGAACCGCAACTTCCAAGCCATAGCAAAAGCAATGAAGATCACGCTCGAAGAAGTGATCGACAACGTTCAAATTATTTCTGATCTAGAGCCAGTACCCGGTCGTCAGTTTGGACAAAACGAGGCCCAGTACATTACCCCTGATGTTTATGTTTTTAAACTCGGTGATGAGTGGGTTGTAAATTTGAATGAAGAAGGTCTGCCGCGTCTTAAGATCAGCGGCTTCTATCAAAAACTTCTTGATGAAGCTAAGAGCTCTTCTGGCGATAAAGGTTACCTCTCTGACAAACTAAAATCAGCGGAGTGGCTGATCAAAAGTATTCGCCAACGTCAGCGGACAATCTTTCGCGTAACGGAAAGCATTGTTAAGCGCCAGGTCGACTTTTTTGACTTTGGTGTTGTGCATCTTAAGCCAATGATTTTAAAAGATATTGCTGAGGATATCAGCATGCACGAATCGACGATCAGTCGAGTCACAAATAACAAGTTTGTGCATACCCCGCGCGGTATCTTCGAGCTGAAATACTTCTTTAATAGTTCCGTCACTCGCGCTGACGGTAACGATATGGCAAGTGAATCGGTCAAACGCATGATCTCTGACTTGGTGAAAGTCGAAGACATGAAGAAGCCGCTTTCGGATCAGCGCATCGTTGAGCTACTTGATGAAAAAGGTATTCAACTCGCACGGCGGACTGTGGCAAAGTACCGTGAACAGCTTGGCATTCTACCTTCGAGTAAGCGCAAAAAATATTTTTAGGATCACCGTTGAAAGCAAAAACAGCCAATCCCCATCTCGTGATTGTAACTGGGCTGTCTGGTTCCGGTGTTTCAACGGCTCTGAAAGCTCTGTCTGATGCAGGTATGTACTGCATCGACAACCTCCCGACCGATCTGGTCATGGCCACCGTCGACCTCTATGAAAACGGCAAAATCCCAGCAGAGAGCGGCATCGCGCTCTGTATGGATGTGCGCGACCAAAAGTTTGCGTCGACGTTCCACGAGCTTAAAAAGAAGCTTACAGAACGTATCCGTGTCGAAGTTATCTTTCTTACTGCCGACATCAACGTTATTGCTACTCGTTATGGTGCGACTAGAAGAAAACATCCGCTTCTTCTCAGTGGTGAGACGTTAACAGAAGCGATTGAACGTGAGCGCGAGGTGCTTGGTCCGGTGGAAGAAACAGCGGATGTAGTACTTGATACATCGAAGTGGTCTCCCCATCAGCTGGCGCGTGCGGTTGAAGCACAAGTTTCGAAAGATCTACCGGCTCGTGTCCTGAATGTTACGATCACGAGCTTTGGATTTAAGTACGGTCAGCTGCAACCTGTTGACACGTTGTTTGACCTGCGCTTTATCGAAAATCCTTATTTTGTCCCGGAATTACGCGATTTGTCGGGGCTAGACCCGGAAGTTGGGAAGTTTATTTTCGAGCGCGAAAATGCCAAAGAGCTTTTTAAACGCATTGAAGATTATTTGCGCTTTGTCCTCCCCTACTACTACCGCGAAGGTAAACATTATTTCCGTGTTGGTATTGGCTGCAGTGGTGGCCGGCACCGCAGTGTGATGTTTGCTGAAGAATTAGGGCAGATGTTTTTAAAGAAGCCGATTCCCTATATGATTACGACGATTTTGCATCGGGATATTGATCAGTAATGACTGTTTCGTTTTAGGGAATATGTATGCGATTGCTCGCCCTATTTTTTCTACTTTTCGTTACGGCCTGTGTGACGGATGGTGACCGCAAGCATGACTGCTTTGAGTTTGGTGCTTGGCAGTGTGTAGGCTTTTACGAGAAATTAAGTCCCACAGACCGCCGAGGATCCATTGGCTGCCGATCGATTTGTGAAAGCACTTCGATTGCTTTTATAAACAGAATTATTCGATCAGGCCACGAATCTCTGCTACTGATTCTTTAGCGTCTTTAAAAAGCACCGATTTTATTCCAAATGATCTTGCCGCTTGAACATTTTGCAGAAGATCGTCGACGAAGAGCAGCCGCTCTTTGGGAACTCCGATCTCTTCGATGATTTTTGCAAACCCGTTGGGCTCTGGCTTTCGCAGGCCTAATTGACTGGAACAGAAAATTCGCTGGAATGGACGAAGTTCCTGTTCATTTGCTCAAAGCATTTGCCCAGACGGAGAAGCCGCGATCAAATGCGATATCAATGACGACACCACCGAGATCGAAGATGATGGCTTTAGTGAGATGGACTTTCATATGTTGTCTTTGTTCTATTTGTTTCTTTGGAGTTTGTTTTAGCTTAACGCGACGAAAAGAGTCCTAAGCGATTTCCGTTCGGATCTCTAAAGTGTGCTGAGAATCCGAATCCCCCGCCGATCGCGAACTTTTCACGCTCAACTGTTCCACCGTTAGCACAGACTTGTCGTAACGTTTCCGCGATATCGGTGACCTTTAGATATATCATTGGCGCCGCCAGTACTTATTGGAATGCTTGGATCTAAGCCGCCGGTAAGATGGCCATCGCCAGTGTTAAATTCCCAGTAGGCGTTGTCGGACAGGTGGCTTGGGGTGATCTTCCAGTTGAAGACGGAGCTGTAGAAATGGCCAGAGGCTTCGATGTCGGGAGCGGGGATTTCTAGGTAGCAGATTGGGGCTGGGGTGCTGGTTTGTTTGTTTTTTGTCATGGTTGTTGGTTCTTTTTGGACATCACTTTTCTTGGAGAGTAGAGAGTAGTAAGTGGAGGACTTTTCCGCGGCGGAAAAGTGGCGGAGAGGGTGGGATTCGAACCCACGGTGGGTTGCCCCACACTTGATTTCGAGTCAAGTACGATCGGCCACTCTGACACCTCTCCAAAATCAATTTTCGCACATTACCATTCGTTTTAATCCGGGTCCACCTCGGGTGGACCCGGATTACCAGATTACTGATAGCTCTCGATGGGGGCGCAGGTACAGACTAGGTTGCGATCACCGTAGGCGTTGTCGATACGGGAGACGTGCGGCCAAAATTTGTATTCGCGGACCCAGGCCAATGGGTATGCTGCGACTTCTCTAGAGTATGGTTTGTCCCAGGTGTCGGCCATGAGCACTTCGGCGGTGTGCGGTGCATTTTTAACTGGGTTGTTGTCTTTCGGGTATTGGCCCTTTTCGATGGCTTCGACTTCTTTTTTGATGGAAATCATGGCGTCGCAAAAACGGTCGATTTCTTCCAAGTCTTCGCTCTCTGTTGGTTCAACCATCATGGTGCCAGGGACAGGGAATGAAACGGTTGGTGCGTGGAAACCATAGTCCATCAAGCGCTTCGCAATGTCTTCGACTTCGATACCGGACTTTGCTTTTAGCTGGCGGATGTCGATGATGCACTCGTGCGCTACCAGATTTGACAAACCTTTGTAGAGAACGGGGTAGTGCGAATCAAGTTTCTTAGCGATGTAGTTCGCGTTTAAGATCGCAACTTTTGTGGCGTTCGTTAAACCTTCGTGGCCCATCATGTAGATGTACATCAGTGAGATCGGAAGAATGCTTGCGCTGCCCCACGGAGCGGCTGAGATTGGGCCGATACCCTCAGTGCCGCCGGTTGCTACGAGTGGGTGACCTGGAAGGAATGGTGCAAGGTGCTTTTGGACACCGATGGGTCCCATGCCTGGACCGCCGCCGCCATGCGGAATACAGAAAGTTTTATGTAAGTTTAAGTGACAAACGTCTGGTCCAAATTCCCCTGGTTTGCAGAGACCAATCTGCGCATTCATGTTGGCACCGTCCATATAGACTTGGCCGCCGTTGTCGTGAATGACGTCGCAGATTTCAGTGATTGAGCTTTCAAATACACCGTGCGTGGACGGGTATGTGACCATCAGACAAGAAAGTTTTGCGCTATGTTCTTTGGCTTTGGCCTTTAAGTCATCAACATTGATGTTACCGTTTGAGTCGCATTCTACGACAACAACTTTTAGACCAGCCATGACCGCACTCGCAGGGTTTGTACCGTGCGCAGATTTTGGAATGAGGCAAATGTCTCTGTGTGCATCGCCGCGGCTGTGGTGGTACTTGCGAATTACAAGTAAACCAGCGTATTCGCCTTGAGCACCGGAGTTTGGTTGGAGAGAGACGCGGTTAAAGCCGGTGCATTCTGCAAGGTGGTTTTCAAGTTCTGAGAAGAGCTCTTGGTAACCAGTTGTTTGTGTTGTTGGAGCGAAAGGGTGCATCGAACCGAATTCGGGCCAAGTAACTGGATAGAGTTCGCTCGTTGCGTTTAGTTTCATTGTGCAAGAGCCAAGAGGAATCATTGAGCGCGTCAGAGATAGGTCTCTTGATTCGAGCTTTCTGATGTAGCGCAGCATCTTTGTTTCGCTATGGTGACTGTTGAAGACTGGATGGGTCAAGTACTTAGATTTACGCACCATTGATGCGGGGACGCCGTTAGCGGTACTTTTTAGAAGTTCCGAAGCGCTTGTCGATGACTTTTGATCATCAGCAAAGATCGCTAAAATATCGTCGAGATCAGCAACAGAGGTTTGCTCGTCGATTGAGATACCGGCGGTGTGGTTGTCGATCTGACGGAAGTTGATTTTCTTTTTTTCTGCTGCTTGCGCAATGCTTGAGAAGCTCTTGGTGCCGAGAGCGACAGAAAGAGTGTCGAAGTAGTTTTTGTTGTTAACGTTGTAACCAAGTTTTTTCAAACCTTGCGCAAGTGCGCCAGTCAATTGATGGACTGATTCAGCGATCGACTTTAGACCTTCTGGTCCGTGGTAAACACTGTACATACCAGACATGATTGCGAGAAGAACTTGTGACGTACAGATGTTACTTGTCGCTTTGTCACGACGAATATGTTGCTCACGAGTCTGCAAAGCCATACGTAGAGCCGGTTTCCCGGTAGCGTCTTTACTCATGCCGATGATGCGACCAGGGATACGCCTTTTGTGTTCATCAGAAGTTGAGAAGAATGCAGCGTGCGGTCCACCGAAACCCATGGGCACACCGAAGCGTTGCGCGGTACCGAAGGCAACATCTGCGCCGAGTTCGCCCGGGGATTTTAAAAGTGTTAAAGCGAGAAGGTCTGTTGCGAGACCGACGAGTGAACCAGCTTTTTTCGCTTTACTGATAAAGTCAGAGTAGTCTTCGATGTTACCGTTAGTGTCTGGGTACTGAAGAATGATGCCAAACGGCGCGTGCTCAAAGCCGATATTCTTGTGATCGCCAACAACGACTTCAATTCCTAGGGGCTCAGCGCGAGTCTTAACAACTGCGATAGTTTGCGGGTGGCAGTCCTTAGACATAAAGAAGATGTCGCCAGCCTTCGCGGCTTTCGCGTTTAAAAATAGAGCCATTGCTTCCGCTGCAGCAGTACCCTCATCAAGAAGAGACGCATTGGAAAATGGAAGACCAGTTAGATCGGCGATCATCGTTTGGTAGTTAATTAGCGCTTCCAAACGACCTTGGGCGATCTCAGATTGATAAGGAGTGTACTGGGTGTACCAGCCTGGATTTTCCAAGATGTTACGTTGAATCACTGGTGGCACGACTGTGTCGTAGTATCCAGCACCGATGTAAGAACGGTGGATTTTATTCTTAGTTGCGATGCCGTGCATTTTCTTTAAAGCGGCGTGCTCTGAAAGAGGCTCACCGATTGTTAGCGGCTTCTTGGTGCGGATATTTTTTGGCACGGCTGAATCAATCAGAGCGTTCAAAGACTTGTAGTCAAGGTAGCGCAGCATCTTGCTGATTTCTTGCTCGTCTGGGCCAATATGCCGGGATGCGAAAGAGCGACGTCCAAGCGTGTTTTCCTGAAAAGCCGACATATAAGCTCCTAAAGTAGGTTCGATTAGGCGAACTAAATTTCTGCGGAGAGAGTTTTTACTGCTCTTTGACGAAAGCTTCGTAGCCTTTAGCGTCAAGAAGAGTGGCTTTATCAGGTGTTCCACTCATTTCGACTTTTACCAGCCAGCCTTTGACGTAAGGATCAGCTTGCAAACTTTCAGGGCTGTTCACGGCGTCTTTGTTAACTTCCACAACTTTGCCAGCTACGGGCATGTAGAGATCTGAAACTGTTTTTGTCGATTCGATGGTGCCGAAGCTTGCGCCGGCTGCGAATGTTTCGCCGACTTGTGGCAACTCAACGTGAACAATGTCACCAAGCTGCTCAACAGCAAAAGCAGTCACTCCGATCTTTGCGGTCTTATCTGTGCTGTCGATCCACTCATGGTCCTTGGTGTATTTTAGTCCTGATGGAAAATCCATGTTGGTTCCTCAATGAAAAATTGTTACGTGAAATTGGTTCGTTAGCCGCGTACTTTTGCTTTATATAGTGGTTTTTTCGCCACCCGCGCAAGTTTTCTTTTGCCTCTGATATCGATTTCGATTTGGTCTTCGACTTTGACTTTGCGTGGATCAAGAAGCGCCATGCCCCCTGCCCCACCGACAGTTGGTAAAACGGAACCGCTAGTGACAATACCTACGCGTTCGTTGCCGACAAAAACTTCCATATCATGGCGCGGAATACCGTCGCCTTCCATCTTAAATGCGAAGTTCTTACGAGTGACACCTTCTGCTTTTTGTTTCAGCAATGCGGCTTTTCCAATAAAATCGGAAGTTTCAAGACGGGTAGCCCAATCAATCCCTGCTTCAAGAGGGCTGACGGTGTCATTCATGTCGTTACCGTAAAGAAGGTAGCAAGCTTCCAGTCTTAGCGTATCGCGCGCACCGAGGCCGATTGGGCAAACGCCGGTCTTTCCATGTGTGCTAAGAAGAGCTTCCCAAACGGAGCCGGCAGCTTTGTTTGGCAAATAAATTTCGTAGCCCCACTCACCAGTATAACCAGTGCGGGCAAAGTACATGTCTTGGTTAAAAGCCCGTATTTTTTTGATCTGCATGTAGTCCATGGTCATAAGAGCTTGTGCATCGGCAGTAGGAAGAATCGCTTCCATTACCTTAGGGCTGGTTGGACCCTGCACAGCGATCTGGCTGTATTCGTCAGATTTATCTTCGACGAGAACGCCACTCTCTTTCAGTGATTGCGATTTAATCCAGGTGTAGTCTTTGTCTTTATTGGAAGCGTTAACGCAGATTAGATAGTTTTCTTCTGCAAGCTTATAAATAATCAAATCGTCGATCATGCCGCCGGATTCGTTCAAAATTGCAGAATACTGTCCACCACCGACTTTGAGTCTGTGAATGTCATTGATCGTGATTTTTTGCAGGAACTCCGTAGCGTTTTTACCGGTAACGAACACTTCTCCCATATGGCTGACGTCGAAGATACCGCACTGTTCACGCACCGCTTTGTGCTCTTGCAAAACGCTGGTGTAACTAACCGGCATAGCCCAGCCACCGAAAGGAACGATCTTGGCGTTGAGAGACTTGTGCATATCATAGAGGGCGGTCTTTTTAGCGGTCGACAAGGGCTAGCTCCTAGCGGTCCTAGAATGAATGTTCCGTTGCTACGTTTCCATCCGGAGCACTGTAGGCAAAGCTCAGAATCCTGTCAACGAGCTGCGGGGCTGTGATTAATGGCTAGAGCGGCAGCTAATATTATGGACCGTCGCATTGTATCGCCCTGTTTTTGAAGCGTAAGTCAGACTCGCCGGTCTTTAAATAGTTTAGTTTAAGGAGTAAAATCAGCTTGTTGAAAGAGTATGGCTAACTTGCCTCAATTCGAGAAAATTAAAAATCCTCGGAAAAACGCAGGGGAGTGTCAAAATAGTCGACAATCTGTCATAACCTGGCGGACTAATTGGACCGTAACCTACTGTAAATACAACATCTATCCTGGGAACAATACTTGCTTAAAGGCCGGAGTATTGGTGTGAACCAATGTATCTCGCGTTGTCTGTTCGCTGTGGAATGCTGATTAAACTGTTGTTGCTGATTTCTGACGCTGAAAGGTAGATGTTTATGAGTTTGAAGTTGTTAAAGAAGCGGATTGCACAATCCGTGGCCGGAGTTCTCGGTCTAGTTTTCTTCTCGGTTGCTGCTAATGGTGCAAGTGTTTACAATTGTTCTGCAAGCGGTCTTCGATGTGTTGTAAAAGTCGAAGAGGGTATCATCGGTGACCATATTCAGGTCCTGAATGAGAAAGCCCGAGTGATCGCAAATGGGAGAATCGTTAAGCGTAAAGGGTCGTATGCGGTTGTTGCTGTTAAAAGCACTAACCAGACCATTCGCAAAGGTTACCCCGTTATAGTGGATGTTGAAAACCGAGACAGCAACCATCAATGGGCTGCGTCCTTCTCTAATAAAGACTAAGAATGGCTTCTCAGAGTGACATGATTCCCCTCTCGGTCGTAATCATCACTCTGAATGAAGAAAAAAGATTAACAAACTGTCTTCGGAGTCTCCCAAAGGGCTCCGAAGTTGTCGTTTTAGACTCCGGAAGTACTGACCGCACTGAGCAGATCGCTCGAGAATTAGGCGCTAAATTTCATTCCCGCGCTTTTACCAATCACGCTGAACAAAAAAACGCCGCTCTTGCACTCGCTACCCGCTTGTGGGTATTGGCTATAGATGCTGATGAGGTCCTTACCAAGGAACTTGCCGACGAAATCGCAAGACTTGCTAAAGAGCAAAGCTCTAGTCATCAAGCGTATGCAATCAAACGCAAACTAATATTTATGAATAAAAGACTGAACTACGGCAAGTCAACGGATTGGCCGGTGCGATTTTTCAAACGCAATTCTGGTCGTTATCACTCAGAGATCCATGAGCGCTTTGTCTTAGATAGCGGCACTACCGGTAAATTGTCTGAGCAGATGGATCACTTTAGCTACGACAGTATTGAAGACTATTTTGAACGCTTTAATTGGTACACGACGCTGGTCGCTGCCAATCATGTCAAAGCGGGCAAAGAAAAAGTTAATATGTTTTCTCATCTTCTTAGGCCTTGGTTTGAATTCATAAACCGCTACTTTTTTAGAGGCGGGTTCTTAGATGGGTATCCTGGCTATACCTACGCCCTCCTTAGCAGCTTCTACACGTTTGTGAAGTATGCAAAGTTTCGCGAGTTAACACGGCCGGAACTTAAACCGTCATGAGTAAAAAGAAAGTATGGCACCTAATCTCGAATCGCTGGAATTCAGCGATTACTGAGTATGCGCTGAGTTCGGCGCGGTCTCTAGCGGAAGTCGGAGTGGAGAATTTATTCTCGCCGCTTGTGAATTCACCGGCGGAAAAAAGAGCGAAGCAGTACGGGCTTCAAGTTTCGTCCTTTAAAGGTTTCTCTGCGAAAGATGTGGGAAAGTACCGCGAAATATTTAAAACGTTTAACCCGGACGCGGTGTTTACCTATGGAGGGCCGGAGACGTTTCTAACTCGGTTCACTCCAAGTAAGGGTAAGAACTTTCGGTTTCGTGGTAATGAAGTCAGTACATCTTTCTTATCTAGTCTCAATCAAAGATTGTCACATACCCATGTTGAAAAGATTATCGTGCCAGGAAGTTCGCTGCTAAGGGATTGTCGAAAGATCTTTGGTGATGAGCGCGTTGCATCAATCATTCTTGGTTGTAGTTCTGCTGAGTACAGCCCCAATTTGGCGGCAAGAAAAAAGGATCGACCGCGACTTATGATCTTCGGGCGGTTTGACCCGGTTAAAGGTCACAAAGAATTTATGCAAATATTTCGCGGAGTGCTTGATATCTGGCCGAAAAACGCACCTTTGCCGCAGTTGATTATTGCAGGTGAGCCGGCAAATGTCTCGGTGACGGATTTGACGGAAGCAGCGCAAAAAACAGGGCTGAATGAAGATCTGGTCGTAGTGAGGGCGGGTCGATTCCCTGATGTAGCTGAAATGATGTCGTCGGTGAGTGTTGGCGTTGTTTCTAGTCTTGGGTCGGAACAGATTTGCCGCGTGGCAGAAGAGTTTTTGTTGTGCGGTACTGCTGTTGTGGTTTCTGGTGTCGGCTCACTTGATGATGTGCTTTTTGAAAGCGCAGGATTTAGCTTTGGGGGGCGTACTGAGAGTGAGGCGGCTACAAAGCTTGTTCATCTTCTGCTTAGGACGCATCAAGAGACCGACCAAATGCGGTTAGAGCGAGCCAAGATCGCGGGGGATCATTTTTCCTTTTCCACTATGGGCAAAGCACTTTTGAGCGTGTGCGACGTATGAGTAGTCGGATGCTTTGCAACTTCATCGCTATAACAGTCTTTCTCTTATTCAACCTGTGGTCCCCACACGCCAGCGCAATCGATTTCAAAGCCATAAAATGGGAATTGGTGCGCTCCGGTAGTGGCATTGATGTCTATCGCGGAGAGACTGGATTAAGTGATCTTTATGCTGCTAAAGGTCTAGGTATTATCCCTGCCCCAATCGTTATAGTGACCAGCGTTCTTCTTGATCCAACAAGGCGGGGCCAATGGTTCCCTGATCTACTTGGTAGTCATATTGTAAAGACGGTTTCGGCAAATGAACGCTTTGAATATATGGCGGTGCGGACGCCGTTTCCTTTAGCAAATAGGGACTTCATTTATAGAGGGAAGTTTTCTTATAACAAGGAAGTAAAAACCATGGAGATTCGTTTTGCCTCGGAAGACATACCCGAGATGCCCGAGACGAAGCTGGTCCGGGGAAAGATCATTGATAGTGTGTTTACGTTGCGGGAAAGGGCGGACGGGTACACGATTATTGAACATGTCGCTGTGATGGATCCACGTGGCTACATTCCCAATTGGATCGTCAACCTGGTTCAAGCGAACGTGCCGTTTAACATGATCTGGAACCTAAGATTGCAGGTTGTTCGACCTGATGTCGTCGCTCGCCAAGAAGTACTTGATGAGATGAAATGAGCTTCAGCAATTCGGGGCTGCTTTCATATCTTTTAATTACCTAGCCACTTACGTGGTTTAGAACCATCAGCCTTAGCAACATAGCCTTTGGCTTCCATCGATTCAACGATCCTGGCTGCACGGTTATAGCCTATTTTTAGATGTCTTTGTAGGAACGAGGCACTAACGACTCCGTGGGTACGAGCGATACCGATAGCATCGTCCCATTTTGGATCATCGTCTTCATCACCGTAACCGCCCGCGCCCTCATCGGAACCATCTTTCTGACGGTTATATTCCTCGTCGATCCAGCTGATAATGTTTTCGTCGTAGGTCTCTTTGGCGTTTTGTTTCACAGCCGCAACGAGATTGATAACTTCTTCGTCGCTTATCAACGCACCTTGGACACGTTCAAGACGCCCGCTGCCTGGGCGTTGGAACAGCATGTCACCTTTACCGAGAAGTTTCTCAGCACCGATGAGATCGAGAATGGTCCGGCTGTCATGCTTACTTACAACTTGAAAAGCAACACGGCACGGTAAGTTGGCTTTGATAACACCAGTGATGATATCTACCGATGGTCTCTGCGTCGCTAGAACCATGTGAATTCCTGACGCCCGGGCTTTTTGTGCTAGACGCTGAATCGAAGATTCCACGTCTTTTGGTGCGGTCATCATAAGGTCTGCGAGCTCATCGATAACTAGCAAAATGTATGGAAGACGGGTGATAGTGTCGTCTTCGAGTGTTTCTTGAATTTCTTTCTTTCGCTGTGTTGATGCTTTCGACCAAAACTCGTTAAAGCCGCCGATATTTCGGACACAAGCTAGCTGCATTAAACGGTAGCGGCGCTCCATCTCACTAGCCGCCCATTTTAGAGCAAGGCTCGCTTTTGCCGGCTCAGTGATTACAGGCATCAGGAGATGGGGAATGCCCTCGTAGACAGAAAGTTCCAGCATCTTGGGATCCACAAGGATCATTCTGACTTCATCAGGAGTAGCTTTCATGATGATGCTTGAGAGCATGGCATTAACGGCAACGGACTTTCCAGAGCCCGTTGCGCCGGCCATCAGTAAGTGCGGCATTGCTGCAAGGTCAGCTGAAATCGGAGTACCGTTGATGGTCTTGCCCATGCCGAAAGTTAGCGGCGAGGCAGACTCAGTAAAAGATGCTGCGCCAAGGATGTCGCCAAGGTAGACGCATTCCCGTTTACTGTTTGGCACCTGCACACCGAGAGCTCTCTTACCCCTGACTGGATGAATAAAGATCGAATCGACTTTTAAAGCCAAAGCGAGGTCATCGATGAGTCCGAGAATCTTTGACTGCTTAACACCCGCATCTGGCTGAAACTCGTAAACGGTTACTACCGGACCTGGTTGAAAGCCAATAATTTGGCCTTTAACGCCGAAATCTTCAAAAGTCTTGATTAGTAGTGTTGCGGTTGATTCTAATTCGCGCTGCGACGCTGCGGTGTGTGCTTGCGTTTCAGACTTTTGAAATAGTGCTAACGGTGGTGGGCGGTAGCTTGGATCTGTTGCCGGTGGCCGATGTGTGCTTTTAGGCATCGGCTCAACGTCGTCTTCCTCATCATCTGCAGCGTCTACTTCGACATCAAGGTCAGAGTCTTCTTCATCTTCGAGGTCGTCATCAATCGTTGGTTCAGACTGTGTGATTTTTGGGAAAATAACTGGTGCGGAAACTTTTACTTCCGGCTCATCTTCTTCCGCTTCGTCCTCATCCTTGACCTTAGGTGTTGAACGAAGGAGTTTTCGGAAATCGAGGCTCGCAAAGTAGTTCATACGGCTATAGTGCGCGATCTTGTTACCGACGATTGAAAGTACTGCTTCGCGCACAACAAGGAGGACAGCAGCAATTGCCGTAGTAGCTAAGACAATATAGAGGCCAACTTGACCAAGAGTAGATAGCAGCACCGTCGAAATATGCGTTCCGAGAATACCGCCGCTAGGAAAATCAAATCCCTTGAGTGAAGCGTACGGTTTAAAAATAGCCGCACCTGCAGAGGCAGTGCAAAAGAACAGAATCCAGCCAAGGCCACGCGCTTTCGCAAAAGCGAGACTATCCTGTTTCACAACAAGAATAGCTGAGAACACTAACGGCAGTGGCAGGAGCCAGGCGATCACGCCAAGAGCAAAAAAAGCATAGCTACTAATGAATGCACCAATACTACCAGCGAGATTTAAAGGCGGTACAGCTGGAACGCTAATCGAAAGCGGCGAATTATCGAGTGGATTAAAACTGGCGACAGCCGTCCAAAAGAATACAGCCATACCCACGGTGACAATAAGAAAGAGTTCGCGCTGGTACGAATGGCGAAACCGCATCAACGTAAATCCAGTCATGAATCCGCTTACGCGGCCGACTAATGAAAGCCCTGCACTTTTCGGCATGCCTTGTCTCCGGCTGGTGAATTTTTTCACGGGAATAAAACGGGAAAAATAGAGGTATTATAATTATACCGGATCATAGGTAAAAAGTGCAGCAGTGCGGGTAAGTAAAGAGTCCGCTACTCGTGAAAGTAGCGGACTCTTTATGATATTCGAGAAATTTGTGGAATTCTCAGTTTAGCTGAGAACGAAGTGCGTGTTTCCAGATAACAAGCAGTTCGACATAGAGAAAATAAACGGTCTTTCTGGTTTCTAAAGTAAGGCTATCGATGATGTCCATCATTTCGCGAAGATCTGAACAGCCAGCTAGATGAGTAGCAATCTCTTCGATGTCTTCGTTAATCAAATCATCCCAGGCTGGTTTGAATGTAGCTCTTTCTTCTTCGAAACGTTCAATTTCTTTTTTATCAAACAGTAAATGATTACCTCGGATAGCCTCCTGATAAAGTACCTGCCAAAGCGGCGGAATCTTCATCTCTGGATAGTTTGATTGGATAAGGGACTCAGGCAGGTGCGCAAACTTCATGAAAGGAACTCCAGTTTCAACAACAACAGATTCAACAACAGCAACAACGGGGACACTCAGGTTAGGTAGAGTGGAGAACCACTCGTGCAGCCTCTAGTGCAATTCAAAGGCCCGAGCGTCAGCGAGCGCCCTACGCACAACACCTTGAAATAATGTGGTATTTTTTAGAGCCGGAGTTTTGCGGCCTGTAAATGTTTTAGACGCATGTCAGAGAAGAGAGGGTTTTGACTATTCTTAGGAGTTGGAGCAGGCAAAAAAAGTACGCGGTGATGTCCCGCGTACGATCAATTTATCTATAAGATCTTAGCCTTGAGTTGGCACGCCTTCGTTCTTTTCATTAAACACAGGAACGACTTCGATATCTAGCTTCCTTGTTTTGCGCTTTCGTTCGTAGTTTGAGTCGTGCAAGCAGAAAAAAATAAAGCTAGGATTGCAACTGGAACTAAGTTGAAACTGCGCATCAGGTACTCCGTATTTTTAATTTCGTATTCAATTTCTGTATTAGGAACTTTTGCAAAAAGAAGGCCCAAGCCTGTAGGGAAAAATCCTCAGTCTTTTCGCTAAGCAGTGATGAAAATAAGGTGTTAGCTACATTGACAGTCTTTAAAAGCTGTCAAATCAGTGTTGGCTGATTGTTCGAAAAGAGTGGGATCGCGTTTGGCATGACCGGCTTCAGTTCCTGGGCATATCGCTTCGCATAAGGACCAACGATAAATAGTTCCTTTGGATTCACAGCTAAAACAATCTCTCTAATTTGCTCACCGTCACAGACTGGAGCTAAGTGAAAGCGTTCCATGACGTTTCTGAAGGCGCCTGGTGGAACCGAGGTTTCAGCGCCCGATTCAATATATAGAAGAGGACCATCAGGCAGCTGGGCCCGTGGTGTTTTAAAATGCTGACGTGACATCGGAAAGATCGTCACTTTTTCTTTTGTATGCTTACGGTCGTACTTTGTATATTTGCCGAGCTTTGAGCCTGACTGTTCATAGACTTTATGGATCTTAAAAATCGTGTCGTGAACTGCGACCGGAATACCCTCGTTTGACAAGAGATGGGTGATCTCTTGCGCAACAGTCAGAGGATCACACACTATCACCGGCCATTCTTTATACTTGGAAAGCATCTGCACTTTTTCGAGAAGGCGCTCCCGCTCTTTTTTTCTATTAGGAAGGCCTTGCTCAGGGTCCGCGTAGTCCACACCTAATATTAGCGTGTGCGCTTTCTTAAGCTGCATTTGCCTGATCGTAGAGATGCGGTTTGGTTGCAACTTCGGCGCATAGAGAATGCGATTATTTTCAGTCTCCAGATAGAGCGACGCTCCACCTAAAACACATCCTGATGGCAGAAGCTCCATCTTCAAACGCCCGATCGAGAACGGTCGGTTGTATTGGCAAACTAAAGTGTTTGGTTTTCTATTGAAAGATTCCAGGATGCGGACTGTATCTTCAGTTGCGATGACTTGTGCAGCTTTCGGAACAAAAGGCATAGAAGCCGAAGATAGAAATGTCAGATCACCGTGCGTCGCTGAATCCAGCCAAAGGATCGAGCCCTCAATGTGAAGGCCGTCGTCGGTATTGACTATGGTGTCGCCGAGCGAGGTCGGCTGAAAGCGTTTCTGCAATTCTGCTCTTTCTGTTTTTCCCCGAGGAGAGCCACGGAGCTAGGGAAACTTATATGAAAGAGCGCTCCAGTGGTCAAGGAAGACGCTGGGTATCGATCAGACGCTACCGTTGCCGAAATTGCGTACATCTTGATATTTGCTGATGTAGGTCATGCGCCAGTAGAAGTCGTCAAAGCCGGTTACACCCTGAAGCGAGCCGTTATTGACCAACTTATAGAGATCGCAATACGCTTTGTAGCGTTTGACTAGGACATCAAACATAACCCGCTGATTTTCGTATGTGATACTCATGGAACCCCCTAGTGACCCCTAATCTTCTCTAATCCTCTGAGCCGCCTATCTAAATCGGCAGTTTTTATAGAAAATTTAATTTATCCTATAAAATAGTTGTTAATTCCCCAAATTTACTAAGAAACTTCCGAGATCGACGATTGCGCGGCCGACCTGTTAGAATAAGAGTCCGAAAGATTTCAGTTACTACCGGGAGATTCTAGGCGCATGTGGTGGATACCCTTGCTAACGGCCGGATTGTTGGCTTGCCTTTTTGGTGCTCTCTATTATTGGCACCAAAAACGTCAATTTAGTGTGGCTAACAACTACCGCGCTCGCTACGTACAACTTGTTGCTCAGCTTGATACGCTGACTGGTAGCGTCAATCACTTGGGTACGTCTGTGACTGTCGTGCAAGAGCCGCGTCTTCTCGATTATTACGAAAGTACTTTGCGCATTCTCGAAACTCTCCTCGCCGCTATCACAAAAATTCCGCCTTTTGGTTCTGATCCGAGCGTTCTTGATTCAGCATTTTATTTGGTAAGAGATTGCCGGCACCGTGTCGGGCGCACCCAGCAAGCGTTTCAAGACAGCTTGCGTGGACGCAATGTCAAAGTTGATGAGCTTTACGGCATAAAAAGAAATGAAGATCAGTTACCGAAAGCCACGGGCTGTTATTTTTGCTCAAGACCGATGATTGCTAATAGATTTAGCAAGGTGAAGGTTAAACTAGAGAGCAAAGTTATGGATGTGATCAGCTGCCGGATCTGTAAAGAAGAGCTCGAAACAACAAAGAAAGTAAAAGTACTTTATTTTATGAAAGAGGGACGTCAGGTACACTGGTCCGACGTTAAAGATTATTCGCCAAGTGAGGATTTCTGGAACATCAATAACAAAAAAGATGCGATCAGAAAAACTCCGAAACTAGAGTTAGTGTTTTCGAGTACTCAATCTAAAATCACGGATTAAGACATAAAATTCTGACTGTCAGAACCAAGCGCTTTTCCGTAGAAATTATTTTGCCATGAGGCAAGGAGGACAAGATATGAAAAAACCAGTTCGTGTAGCAGTCACAGGCGCCGCGGGGCAAATTGGGTACAGTTTACTTTTCCGCATCGCATCCGGAGAAGTATTCGGTGAAGACACCCCAGTTCAACTCAGTTTGATCGAACTTCCAGCTGCTGTTAAATCCTGCGAAGGCACAGCGATGGAGATCGAAGACTGCGGATTCAAAACGCTCGACAAGATCGATATCTATGACAACACAGATGCTGGCTTTAACGGTATAAACTGGGCTCTACTTGTCGGTTCAAAACCACGCGGCCCAGGCATGGAACGTAACGACCTGATCCGTGACAACGGTCACATCTTCGTCGGTCAAGGAAAGTCCCTAAATAAAGCTGCAAGCGACGTAAACATCGTTGTTGTGGGTAACCCATGCAACACGAATTCACTTATCGCGCAACATAACTGCAAAGACATTCCCCCTACCCGCTTTACGGCAATGACAATGCTCGATGAAAATCGCGCAAAAGCTCAGCTTGCGAAAAAAGCCGGCGTCGGCGTCGGACAAATCGCAAACCTAGGCATCTGGGGTAACCACAGTTCGACTATGGTTCCTGATTTTGAACACGCTACTATTGGCGGCAAGCCAGTAACAGACGTAATCAAAGACCGGAACTGGCTTGAGACTACATTCTTCACGACAGTACAAAAACGCGGTGCAGCGATTATCGAAGCGCGCGGTAAGTCATCTGCTGCATCTGCGGCTTCAGCGTGTATCGATCACGTTAAGCAGTTCATGCGCAAGACGCCACAGGGCGAGTGGTTCTCAGCTGCTGTTGCGAGTACCGGCAACCCTTATGACATCCCTCCAGGACTTATCTTCTCTTTCCCAGTACGCTCACTCGGTGACGGCAAGGGCTATGAGATCGTAAAAGATGTAAAACTAAGCTCTTTCATGCGCGACAAAATTGCGGCAACCACGAAAGAACTTATGGAAGAACGCGAAGTAGTTAAGAATATGCTTGTAAAATAGTAGTGATAGCCGGCTTTCGGGCCGGCTTTTTCTCCCCCGTTGACCTCGTCTCCCGTTCCTTCCTATACTAGATATATGAACAAAAACATTATTCTCAAAGTGGCTGTGGCGTGTGCATCGTTATCTTTCGTTGCATGCTTTCCAAAACACCTTAAAAAGTACGACTCTGACTCGTCAAAAAATCCGGACGCGTTAACTAGCTCTTCTGATCCGACTTTGCCGTCAGGTAAAGAGAAGAGCCGTAAAAAAACAAAAGAAGTTGAGCAACCAGCAGCCCAGCGCGCTTCAATTTATGCTCTTGATAAACAAACATTTCGTTTTGCGCTCAAAGAACCAGAAGTCTGGGACGCTGCGCTCAATGTCATCATGCGTAACTACAACGTCACTATCGTGGATAGAACCTCAGGGATCATCACAACCGAATGGGACAGTTTTTATTTGAACAATGAAGTGTTTCGCAACAGAGTCTCAATCCGCATCGGCAAATCAAGTGTTGTCGACGTCATGATTCACAATAACGTCGAGAAACTCAAGGACGCCTCGCAAGCAGCGGGAACCGTCGGAGCTGTCTGGCTGCCCGCAGATGACCCTGCAAACGAAGTGGGACGCCTTATTCAAAACATGGCCCTTCTTCTAAACCAACCACCTCCAGTCCTGCCGCCGTCTAGTCCTGTTGCCAAAGGGCAAAGCCAACAGGGTGACAGCAACCAGACAACATACTAAAATTTAAACCTAAAATTCCCACCTGGCTTGACACCGAAGTATGCGGTCTTAGATTCCCTTAACGGGATGATAGGCATTATCCTAGGTATAACTACTACGGAGAAAGTTGATCAATGTTCAGAAGAATTGCCCTATTTATGATTACGAACATTCTTGTTCTAGCGACGATTTCGATTGTTATTAATCTTCTGGGTATCAAGCCATACATGACTGCGTACGGCATCAACTACGAATCGCTGATGGTGTTCTGCGCGATTTGGGGTATGGGCGGTGCTTTCATTTCGCTTCTGATATCAAAGAAGATGGCGAAGTGGATGATGAAAGTTCAAATCATTGATCCACAAACACATAATCCCGAACTTCGTGAGTTAGTTGCCACGGTGCACCGTCTGGCTCATGCAGCGCATCTACCAAAGATGCCCGAAGTCGGCATTTACGAAAGTCCTGAGGTGAATGCGTTTGCGACCGGTCCGTCTAAATCAAATTCACTAGTCGCTGTGTCGACTGGTCTATTAGGAAAAATGCGCAGAAACGAAGTCGAAGGCGTACTCGGTCACGAAGTAGCACACATTGCGAACGGTGACATGGTAACCATGACGTTGATTCAAGGTGTCGTGAACGCCTTTGTGATGTTCTTCGCTCGTATCCTCGCGTATGCGGTTTCAAACTTCTTTCGCAGCGATGATGACCGCGGCCCGAGCTACGGCATTCAGATGATACTTACGATCGTCTTCGATATCCTATTTGGTATCCTCGGCAGCATGGTTGTTGCTTACTTCTCTCGTTGGCGTGAGTTTAGGGCCGACAGCGGCAGCGCGACGATCGGTGGTCGTGACAAGATGATCGCGGCACTGGAGGCGCTCAACAACAACTCTAAGCTAGTGGATGAGCGGTCTTCAAAAGCGTTCGCGTCGCTAAAGATTTCAAACGGTGAACCAAGAGGTCTGATGGCTCTTTTGATGACGCACCCTCCTCTGACTACACGGATTCAACGCCTCAAAACTTTCACCTAAAGGCGACTGATGGTGATTTTAAGGGCAACTATTGTTGCCCTTTTTCTTTTGTGTCCAATGGTTAGATAGAATCTGAAGGGAGGGAGAATATTTGAACAAACTTTAATTGCGTACTTGGCTGCCACCAACTTGCAGTGTATATTCGATCCCCTCAGCAAGGCTTAGTTTATTTGGAGAGATGGCCGAGCGGCTGAAGGCGGCGGTCTTGAAAACCGTTGTGGGGAAACCCACCGGGGGTTCGAATCCCTCTCTCTCCGCCATTCCTTTGCCGTCCAGGCAAAGCGAATACTCCACTTACTAATTTCCACTTCCCCAAAAAAAACAACTCGAATCGACCGCAAACCGCTGAGCCCAATACCCAAAGCGCAGCAGCTCCGCCACTTCTTTTCTAAAATCTAAAGACAGCGGCCCGCCGTCAGCGCGGATTCAAGGTCTCAAAGGCTCCATCCCGTCGAAGGCCGTGCAGTCGACTATCACCTCGATATCGCTGGACTCGTAGGTTCCCAAAAGTATTGGCGCTTGACCTTGTGGATCGCGGTTATGTCGGAGACAAATTCTCAGGGTGTTTGAACTCATGCTCATTTCTTTCTAAAATCTGAAGCCACCAGCAATTCCGGTAATCGGCACAGGCGATGTGTCGTACTCTTTCGCGTACGAATCATACAATGCTTGCGCAACCGCCGGTTCGTAGGGATCAAGAAACGAATTGAGTCCAGCGTTTGAATTGCTGTTGGAGTCGCCCCCGACAAAGGTCAGCGTTAAATCTTGTGATAAAGAGTTGCCGACAGGAACCGCAACACCTAAGGCCGTTAAACTAAAGTATCCTCTAGCGCCGACCTCCCACAACCATCCAATTGAAGCGCGAAGAAGCGAAGACGTCGAGGTCACTGAGCCGTTGACGTTCAACTCAGACCTTGTACCACTTGCTTCGCAATTCTTTACTGCTGCTCCGCAGGTATAGTATTCGATGTTGTCATTCAATTTGCCCGTGATCTGCCGAACCCCAAGGCCTGTCATTACGTAAAAATTTGTCGACCATGGGAATAGCATTGCTTCCATACCAAAGTGCGGTCCATAACTAACATTTGCCGTTAGGGTCTGATTAGGTGCGTAAATTTTTGCTTATATGAGGCTTGTCGAATATTCGGGAACGTAGACCGGCATCTTTACGTTGATAACTGGCGGAGCGACATACAAACGCAACGCAAAACGCCGACCAAACTTGACCGACGCCTCGATGGGAATCACTTCTGGAATCCCCAGACCGATACCTGTAAAGAAGGTGAGCTTATTAGCCTGTTTTTGAGGCTTTTGCGACTTTGTCTTTGCATTTTTTCCTGGCTTAGATGGAGCCGGTTCTGGTTGTCCTGGAGTTCTCTCTGAATCAACAGGGAGCTCAGGCTCATCATCGGCCTCCGCAAAGGCGATATGCGAGTGGTTGAAGATTGCAGTACCCATCGTAAAGATGACGGCGATTGTGTTATGGATAAGACATCCTTTGGGTGAATTCATGGTTTTGGTACCAGAAAAAATATTGGCCAAATAATCATGATCATTATTCTTCGTTTTACAAGCGAGAAACATGCCCAGTGGTATCCATTTTTGCACGCAAATCCCATCGCGGCGAAACCATATGAAGAAAAATACTTGCAGGAAAGACGGTCGCCGCGAGAACATCCGAAGTCACTTACCGGGAATGCCGAGTCCCGATCGACGAATTCGCCGATATCCAGAAGACGGCCACACCCTTTAGCCTCACCCCGTTCGCAGTCCGTGATACTTTTTTGCAGGGTCTCGATTTCGTACTCTGTAGTCAAAACAATACGAATTTTGTTGGGATCTCTCCTTTGTTGACATCGTTCGCTAACATCACTAAACATGGGTGAAACTTGTTGAACATTCACGTTGCTGAACCATTTGATTCTGAAACCGATAACAGCTGTGTTGCCACCTATGGTTCTAGTTTTGCCGAAGTCGTTCACCTAAACAATTGCCGTAACCCAAATCCAACCTATAGATACGAACCACTGGCTTCAGAGAATCAGTGCATATAAATAACTGCCGCAACTAGTGCGAGTTTTTGGTTAGTTAGATATTCGAAGACCAGTAAGCATTAGCTTGTTGGCCTTTTGGTTTTTAATACGAACGCCAGAACTCTGCATGCAGGGACGCTGACCGTTCACCGAACCACGGACCGACTACCTCTGTGGGTTCCCGCCCTTTTGCAAAAATCTCGCGACAATGGATAACTAAACTGCCAGATGTGTGGCGAGCCATCTCGGTGACGGAGCATCCAAAAACAAACTGGCGAATTTTGGCCCAGTAGATGGCACCCGCACACATGGCGCACGGTTCTGTGCTAATGTAGAGCGTCGACCGTTCGATAATTTGCCGATCAAGGGTTTTAAACGCCAATCGAATAAGATTGGTTTCTGCGTGCGCAGTAATGTCATTGTCAGTGACAACGCTATTTTCTGCGGATAAAACAACAATACCATCAACAACTAATACCGCGCCGAAAGGATGATTACAGGCGTTCAGGATATCTATCTTAACGTGACCGATATGGAAAAGTCGGTTGCATTTTATACCGCTGTACTTGGTATGACTCTCAAACATAAAGATAAATGGTGGTCGGCACTCGACTGCGGCGGAGTCAGCGTTGGTCTGCATTGGACAGAAGGTTCTGCCGTACCAAAAATCCCTCAGGATTCACATGGAGCGCACGCAGGAGCGACGTTAACACTGCGTTCGAATGATATTGCCGGTGACCGAAAGACATTGGAAAAACACGGAGCAAAAGTTCTTGGCGAGGCTAATCAACCCTGGGGTCACATGCTCGTTTTTACCGATTTAGACGGCAATATCTTAAAACTGATGTCTCCGAAATAACCTAACAGCGATCGGTAGTTCTCTCTAAAATTAAAAAAGCCCCCAATCATTTCTGATGGGGGCTTTTTAGTCGATAACTTTAATAATTAAAGAGTTGGAGCAAACCAGCAGCTTGAGCGTAAGCCAGCTGTGTATTGACCTTGAGTAGTACAGCTATAGAGAGCTGATTGTTCTTCTGCTTCGCGGTCGTTATAGCCACGAGTGCCTCTTTTTCCAGGGATAACATTCTTGTCGTAGTCAGCAGTGCAAACCGCGCCTGCCATGTAAGTGTCTAGGCGGCACTGCGCAGCAGGGTGAGCGTGGTTGGTTGCAGTTACGACGTTTGTAGCTGGCGTGTCCCAGCCTACAGTTTCAGTTTTCAATGCACCAAGCAAGTCACCGAGTGATTTACCAGCTAGCATTGTGCGGTAGCAAAGATTTTGCGCGTCTTGAGTAGACCAAGCAGCGTCACACTGAGCTTTTGGAGTAGCAGCAATGACAGCTCGTGCTTGTGCATTGATTTCTGTTTCGTCGCCCCAGAAGAGTTGTGAACAATGGTTGGTTGCGAAGTAGTCCGATTGACCTTCGTTTGCAGCCCAACCAGAAACGTATGGGAAACCAGCCAAGTGGTGACCAAGCTCGTGACAGAGAACCATTGTGAAGCCGTCTGCCGTAACTTCTGGACGACGTGCTAATCCGCCGTACATGTTTACACTCCAGCTACCGAACATTTGCTGCGCGCTTGCGTTAACAGTCGCGTCGGTCCAACGAGCGTTGATTGTTAGTGTACCGCCAGCCTGTTTAACGACTTCGGTGTAAAGTACTTTTGCTTTTTCAATGATGGCTTTGAAAGTGTCTTCAGAAACACCTGACTCGCACTCGAGGCAGTCTTGAAGATACAGATTGTTATCAGGCATGATTGAAGCAGATGCAGGACCCGCGCTCAATGCCAATGCTGCCCCAACAAAAATTTGACTACCGACAAACAAAAGATGCCGACGCTCCATAATTTTCCCCTAAGATTTGCAGTTTTGACGATCGCATTATTCTAACTGGCCGCTCAGCCAAATTGCAAATTTCAGAAATAAACTTTTTTTAAGAGCGTTTGTAAGACACGTTTGCAGAGGAATATGAGAGTGGTATCTGGGAAGAACCTTTAGGTTATTAGCTTAGATTTTCCATCTGCAATAAAGCGTGTTGTGTCTTAAGAAAAAAGACTTAGCCGCGTTTTTAGCGCTGACTAAGTCTTGATGAGATAAGAGAAACGAAAAAATTAGTTTAAATGGTTACCTTGTTCGCAAGCGCTTAGAGATTGAAATTCAAACGGGTTGCTACAGCCGCTTCCGCCAGTTTGTACGCAGCTATCAGAATCGAGGTCGTATCTGAAGCCTGACCAGGAAGCCATACAAGTAGGTGCTGAAAAATCACGAACGATACTTACAGATGCCTTTAGGTTTGCTGGAACAAGAATGCGTACTGAATAGTTTCGGCCTTTTTTGATTGTAGTAGTAAGGCTGTCACGCAAGGTAACTGTTGGTAGTGGTGGAAAAACCATTACAGCTGGGTAGTAAAGATTTTCTTGATCAACGATGTATGTGTCAGCGGTAACTTTTTTGATTGTGATGAGTGAGCGCGCGCGAGTTGATCTGTAACGGTCGCCTTGGACGGTTAGAGATACTGACTTCGCGTTTTCGAAGTCGAGGTGGAATTCTTTGTAGTTACTAGTTTCAGTGAGTGATGCTGCAGAAGCGAGAGTTGAACTTACGAGACCTAGGAAAAGTACGAGTGCTTTCATTGGTGGATTCCTTTGTATGTTTTCAGTTTGTTTATTCGCAGCTGAAGGCGACAAGTTGATAAACCTGTTCTAACTCCACTTTTGAATATCCGTTAGATTTGGCCAGCCAGTTAGGAGGGAGATCGGGGTGAGTTGGGACGGTGATTTAAAGACTAAATCAAGTAATTTCAGCTGGTTAACTAGATTCGGGTTCTGTAAATTTTTCCTTACAACTTTCGGATAAGAGGTCTATAACAGGGGTTCGATTTATCCGATTGCCGCCTTGTGGAGAGATGGCCGAGCGGCTGAAGGCACATCCTTGCTAAGGATGCGTAGGGGAAACCCTACCGAGGGTTCGAATCCCTCTCTCTCCGCCATTTTTCGCCTAAGCGAAAAATCCTCCACTTTCCACTCTCGACTTTCCGTTCAGTTTTTCTATCAACTCGATTTAACTTGCGGACTCGCTGGCGGAAAAGTGAACCAATTGGCATTGGTTGATGGCACTAGATGTTTGCAGAAGTACAGTTCGAACATTTCCTTCAAGAGGAATGCTGTTCGAACCAGGGAGATGAACCCATGACGGAATCGATTGAAATCGAAGGTCCAAATGTCCGAGCTTGCGTGAGCAATCACGAAAGCGGCAAGCCGATGATCTGCTTCGCTCCCTTCCGGATCGCCGATCCGAGAGCATCTTCGGTCCTCAATTTGATCGACAAGGCCAAGTAATTTCCTATGCAGCATATCATCGCGACATGCGTAATAAAATAATGCACCTTTTTGGTCCGTGTTTTTTGATCAGTTTAACATTTGAATCTTGCCGTAAGCTTCAGCGATACGCTGCATGCGCACTCGTAGAAGGGAGTTGCCGTTTATCAACGAGTCTCCTGCGTAGCGTCTTTGAAGATCGTTGTAGAAGGTTTCCAGCCCACTAACACCGTATGTTAAAAAGCCGTGCGATGGATGGCCGCAGAAGCAATCCTTTAGAATTTTGACTTCGTCAGATAATTCGCGAGATGAGCGGCCGACAGCTGAACGAGATGCGCCTTCCCAGTTGGAAAGTTCTTGGATGAAATTGTCAAGACCGACGTCTAGTTGGTGCACTGCAAATCCGAACGCAAGGCGATCGAATGCTTCTGGATCGGCTGGCAACGGATCAAACGCTGTCATATCGGAACAGATGCAGCGAGGTCCACCGCAAGCAGCCTGTGCTTGTGGAGTCATGAGGGCAATACCAGAAAGCGCTAGAATTAATACAGTTGAATTCCTAAACATATAGATCTCCTAAAGGGGGTTTTGCAGTATTAAATCAGTTCTCGAACCGGCTGTCCTGCAATTTTTTTATGCTGTGTTGTCGCGTAGATAAAACGTGCGATGCTAAACGGAAAATCACGTTCTGCGAGATCATAGGTTGCTGATATTGTTTTTAAGTTCGAGATTTTGGAGAGCGAACTCTGTTAAAGTTGCTGGGATTCTAAAGAAAAGCCAAGAGCTAATCCATATGCTGTGGTTTCAGTATTGTAGTACTGTCCACTCTAATACCTTATCGGAACGCCAGATTTCGTACACGGTGACTTATAGGGAAGCTGATAAGACACTAAACTATACTGCAACGCACCCCGGCGACCTTTATGCGAAATTTTTTGCCGGAAATGATCCGATGCCATTATCCGCCAATAGTGGCGACCGTTTTGCAGAGTATGAGTTTTCGCGAAATGAAGTAGAGCCGACAGATATTGTCACGACGGTTCTGACTTACAAAAGCCCCAATGGGGATATAATTTCTGAATTCGACATTCCTCGCATCACGATCGAAGACCTTCCGACAAGCGTTTCCCGCTCCTCAGGTTTCGTCATTACCCTCGGAGGAGAGCCGATTAAGAAGGGCGATTTTATCGATCTAGAGCTTTACAATTCTGAAACGAAAGCAACCGTTGCTGTGTTTTCGTTGCAACCAAGTATCCCAGGGATGGAGGGTATGGTTTCTGTAGATAGACTTAGCCTAACGATCGCGTCAGGTTTCATGGAGTGGTTTAGCGAATTTGAAAGTGGAAAGACTTATCTTTTGGGTATCAACCGATCACCAGGTAGTTGGTCAAGGGAAAGGGTATTAGATTATTTGGTGAACTATCAGGTGAAGTACAACTCCACGCAAAAACAAATTACCGTAATGCCGTGATCATTAGAGTTTGGAACTGAGTGGTAAGGAAAGGATGGCGCACCCGGAACGATTCGAACGTCCGACCCCCAGATTCGTAGTCTGGTGCTCTATCCAGCTGAGCCACGGGTGCGTATACCTTGAAAAGGCTCCAATTCTATACAAGATGGAGTTATTTTCGGCAATGCTATTATTTAGTTATATTGCGATCCTTGAATCGGTTTAGATTTTGGGCAGTTACGGGTTAAGACGCGGGACGGTTTGGTAAAAAAAACTATTCGTAAGGGTCTAATGGTTTCCAAATGATCATCCGATGGACTGGGGCGCGTTGGGAATTGGATCCTGAGCGATTTTGGAGACCATAGAGATGAGCAAGAGTTATTGTCCGTTTCTGTACGGAAAATTTAGAAAGTTTTTTCAGCTCGCAGCGATAGCTGTGACGTTGACTGCCGGAGGTTGTGCGGGAAGTTCTGATCAGTCTGAAGAGCCGGTGGCGGCGGAAGGCGAGACTTCCGAGGCGTTGGCAGGAGAAGAAGGCAGCGGATTAATCATCGAGCAAGAAGGTACAGACGAAGCTGTTGAAACAGCCGAAGTCGCGCCCGAATCGACTGAGATGACGGAAGAGGGCGGTGAAGAAGATGACATGATGAATGCTGCAGAAGCAGAAACAGTCAGCTCAGACGAATACACAGCTCCAGAAGAAACAGTAGCAGAAGATACGGCAGCAGAAGCCCCGGTTGAAACTGCAGCTGCCCCTGTAGAAGAAGCTCCAGAGTCACTAGACGCAACTCTAGACGATGCAGTATCAGCTCAACCAGCTACTACAGAATCTTTCGAAGACACTACCTCAGAAGTAGCTGCAGACTCTTCAGCCGACGCAATGCTCGACGAGGCCGCTTCAGCACCTTCAATGGCTAGTACATCAAACTTTGGTCAATCTTCAGGAGTTCTACCTCCTGGTGTTATCGCAAGCCCAGGTGCAGCGATCTTTATCAAAAGCAAATACGAGAAATCAGATGCAACAGCATCATTCAGTGGATCTAACAGCGGTGCTGGCGGCCAGTCTTATGTAGTAGTCCCTGGTGACACAGTCTCTGGCATCTCTCGTAAAATCTACGGTTCATTCGGCCACTGGAAAAAAATCGCGGCGAAAAACGGTATCAGCGCTCCATACATCTTGCAGCCCGGTACAGTCGTTAAATTCGACGCTGATACAAGCGTTGCCAAAGCATTTAACTCTGGTAGCCAAGCAACTGGCTCGAACACTGTAAAAGTTAAACAAGGTGACACTCTTTCTAAGATCGCAAGTCAGCTTTATGGCAACTCTGGTTCTTGGAAAGTTCTCTACAATATGAATAAAGGTAAGATTTCAAATCCAAACCAGATCTTTGTTGGCATGGTTTTGAGCTATAATGGCAGCGGTTCTGTTGCGAAGGCGAAAAAAGCGACCTTCAAAAAGAAAGCTGAACCTGCTCCAGTTAAGAAAGTCGAAGAGCCAGCAGTCGTAGCAGCACCACAAGCAGCTCCAGCAAAAGCAGTTGAAGAAGCTCCAGCAGCAGAAGACGACGTTCCAGCAGCAGTAGTAGTTGAAGACGATGCTCCGGAAGCATCACCAGTTGCAGATGAAGAAGTCGACTCGACAATCAATGTCGACATTCCAACTGAAGAAGAAGAATAAGATTAGTTTTATCTATGGTCTCATAACCTCGGCCTTCGCCGGGGTTTTTTATTTGCTGCGAACTTTACTGAGTTTAAAAACGCGTTCCTCGGTCGTCTTACCCGTTTCAATTTGCAGCAAGTGGGTTGGCGGCAGGACATCTGTGGTCTCATCGATAGCTGCCGGCCATTCAATCAAATAGCCTGCGAAATCCCTCGAATCAACAAACCCAAGCTCTTCCAAGGAGAAGCCAGACGTCGCTCTATAGAGGTCGATATGGGCGTACCAGAGGCCTTTTATCTGGTATTCGTTTAGATAGGTGAATGTCGGAGAGGTGACCGGATAATCGGGATCCAGACCTAGGGCGCGGAGAATCTCGCCGGCAAATGTTGTCTTACCAGCGCCGAGCCCACCGATCATCCAGAGACAGAATGGGCGTTCTTTTACTAACTCGGATGTAACCGCAATTGCCACGGCTGCAAGTGCTTGCCGCTCGGCTGGTTGACCTAAGACTTGCTGACTCTTGGCGAGCCATTTAGCCAATGTAGGGTCTGAATTTTGGGTCATTGAGTAGGCTCTTCATGTCGGTAACGGCTTTTTCCAGGCCGCAAAATATCGCTCTCGCTACGATCGAATGACCGATGTTTGCTTCTTCGGCGAAGTCTACAAGTTGCAACCAATTGGCGTTGCCGTAATGGAGGCCGTGGCCAAAGTGGCATTGCAGGCCGAGTTCGTGTGCTAGAATTGAGGCGCTTTTAACAGGCTGTAACGCTGCAAAGCGGTCTTTGGTAGTGGTTGCGTGATCAAGCTGTTTGCAGAATTTACCGGTATGAAACTCTACGGCTTTAGCGCCGGTTTTCGCGGCAAATTTAACTGCATTACTTTCTGATTCTATGAATAAGCAAGCCAGGATGCCGGCATTTTGCAGGGTTTCCACATGTTTTGCGATGAGGTCAAAGTTAGCGGAAACATTTAGCCCGCCTTCGGTCGTGCGTTCTTCCCTTTTTTCAGGGACTAAAGTCACGGAGTGCGGCTTTAGTTTCAAGGCAAATGCTAACATTTCAGAGGTGCAGGCTATTTCAAAATTTAAAGGGATATTGATCGTTGCTTTAAGCAGAGAGGCGTCGCTGTCGTTGATGTGCCGGCGGTCCTCTCGAAGGTGACAGGTGATGTTGTCCGCTCCACCCGTTTCGCACAGAGCCGCAGCTTGCACGGGACTAGGATATGTTTCGCCGCGGGCTTGTCGGACCGTCGCAACATGGTCAACATTTACACCAAGCCTGATCATTGCGCGCTTCCTTGAAACGCAGCCATTGCTGCTTGGGTCTCAGCGCAAAGCTCGTCTGCGAGGTTTTCGATGAGGTCGGCGCTCGGGCCTTCAACCATGATTCTAACAACGCTCTCAGTACCTGAGTAGCGAAATAGGATGCGGCCGCCTTTTCCGAGCTTCTGCTCTTTTTTCTGGATAGAAGCTTGCAGTCCCGGAAGTTTTTCTAAAGGGATCTTCTCTTTAACATGGACGTTTTTTAGAACCTGCGGCAAGCGCTCTAAGCATTTTTTTAGCTCAGAAACCTTCTTCCCCTCTTCGATCATGATTTCTAATATATGCAGCGCTGCGAGAATTCCGTCGCCCGTTGTCGCGCTGTCTCTGAAAATCAAGTGGCCAGACTGCTCGCCACCGAGATTGAAGTCACCCTTTAGCATTTCTTCCATGACGTAACGGTCGCCAACTTTTGTTCGGACTACTTTCGCACCAACACGGTCCATGGCGATATCAAGGCCCATATTGCTCATGATTGTACTAACGACCGTGTTTTTCTTTAATTTGCCGTTTTTCATCATGCGCGTGCCGCAAATCGCGAGGATTTCGTCACCATCGATGATGGCACCGGTGTCATCAACAATCACAAGACGGTCCGCGTCGCCGTCGAAAGCTAAGCCGAGGTCGGCTTTATAAAGTTTTACTTGCGCAGCCATTTTTGCAGGATAGAGCGCACCGCATTGATCGTTGATATTGGTGCCGTCCGGAGAAACTCCGATTAGGAAACACTCTGCGCCTAATTCGGTAAACACTTTTGGCGCAACTTTGTACGCAGCTCCGTTAGCACAGTCTAAAATGATGCGCAGACCGTCGAGCGTCAAATGCTTTGGAAACTGCTCTTTCAAATAGACTGCGTATTGACCGATCGCATCTTCGACTCGCCTAGCTCTACCGATTTTTGACCCAGTAGGCAGATGTTCCACCATTAGATTGGTTTCAATGAGGCTTTCAATTTTTTCTTCGATTTCATCTGGGAGCTTGTAACCGGTAGCAGAGAAAATCTTGATGCCGTTGTCGCTAAAAGGATTATGGGAAGCAGAGATGACAATGCCGGCAGTTGCCCGCATGCCGCGTGTTAAATAGGCGATGCCTGGAGTTGGCAGTGGCCCTAGAACGTAGGCGTCACAGCCTACACTGCAAATCCCTGCAGAAAGGGCTTGTTCTAGCATGTAACCACTGCGGCGCGTGTCTTTGCCGATGAGGACGCGCGGTTGTTGATGGGCACCTTTGAAATAATATCCAATCGCCTGTCCAAGCTTGGTCACAAGCTCGATAGAGATTGGGTATTCATTGGCTTTGCCCCGGATGCCGTCAGTACCGAATAGTTTTTTCACGTAGATCCTTCTATCTAACTGGAATCGGATAGCTTTTAGCCCTGTGTCGCTTGCAAGTCAATGGCAATGGCGAAGGTTAGTTCAGACGCTTTTGACTGTAGATATCGACAGTTGCATTCTGTGGAAAAGTTTCAATTAGGACGGTTTCTTTCGGGATTTTGACCTGTACCTGCTTTTGGTGTTTCTTTTGTGGCTCTAAATCTCTGGCATCAACAAACGCTTCGAGATCAGCTTTGCTTACAAAGCTTAAAATTCCAGGGGTTCCTTGAATGACAATGGAAACGAACTTCGGCTTCACCACACTCACGTAGTCGCTGCCAACGACCTCGATCTGAATGTTTTCAAACTTCTTGTTTATCTTCTTTTCTCCGAGCGCCAAGCTGACGTTCACTTTGTCGATGGATAGACCTGATTTCGGAATGTCTTTAGCTATGAGTTTTACGTCGTAGGTTTTCGAAGACGAAATACCATCAACGTCGATCGGCTCGGTCAAGATCTCGTCGATCTTTGAAAGTTCACTCTTTAGGCCAGTGATTGTAACGATATTAGGTTTTATCAGCGTTTTTTCGATGATAAAGCCGTCCGCCGGTACACCTTTGATGTATTCACGCACCGGAACTTTTTTAGATTCTTTAGTGTCTACAAAGACGCTTAGGTAGGGATCGTGCACCGTGAGTTTGATGCGGTTATCCCAATTCTTTAAGTATTCTTTGTCAATTCGGAAACGAAGCTGTCCGGTTTTGCCATCAGGAAGTCTAAGTGTAGCGTCGAGAGTCTTGGTTGAGAAATCACCGAGTAGTACCCGCGATGCTCTCAGTGTTGCGTCTTTAAAGCGGGTATCGGGCCCTTTAATTAGATAACCCTCAGGGGTTCTGATTTTCACTGCGATACGAACGTTCATTTCGAGGATTTCTTCCCCCTGAACGATGTACCAGAATAGACACGACAGAACCAACGCGGCCAGCTTGTACTGAAAGTTCTTTAAGATGTATTCGGAGTAGCGTCTGCGCATGCTTAACTCCCGAACTTAAAGAATTTGAGTTTGCCGCCTGAACCCGGCTTAGAGCGGGTGTCTTCTGCTTTTTCCTGATCTTGGGAGAGAAGATCCGTAAGAGATTTTCTCAGGTCTTTTGGGTCCATTTTGCGAGAAATACGGCCGTCAACGACCAAGGAAATGGACGCGCCTTCTTCGGAGATCAGAACGACAACGGCATCGGTCTCTTGAGAGATGCCGATAGCGGCGCGGTGCCTTGTTCCCCAGTTTGGGTCGAGGTTTTCGTCTTTGGTTAAGGGGAGAAAGCAACCAGCAGCCGAGATGCGGCCTCTTTGAATGATCGCAGCACCATCGTGAATTGGCGAAGACGGATGGAAGATACTCATCATCAATTCTTTTGAAACGCGAGCATCGAGTAGAGTACCGATCTCAACGTATCGACTGAGGATGATATTTCGTTCGAGTACAATCAACGCTCCGATCCTCTTGGTCGCAAGAGATGCAGCGGCTCGGGTAATTTCGTCGAGGATTTGGCCAGAAGAAAGACTATCCGCACCAGGGATGAAAGACTTCTTCCCCATGCGGCTAAGCACATGCCGGATGTCGTCTTGGAATAAGATAATCAAGATGATGATAAAGCTGCTGTAGAACTTGTTCATCGCCCAGTTGAGCGTCGTCAGTGGAACAATCGAAGAAAGAAGGAATGCGGCGACTACAATCAAAATACCAGTCAGCATCTGTGCTGCCCGGGTACCGCGAATCAATAAAAGAATATGGTAGATGATGAATGCAATAATGCAGACGTCGATCATCGACCAGATACTAAATTGTTCGAGAATTTCCTGCACCGTCGTCTACCAAGTTGAAGAGCGTTTTCAGAAGACCCACATTGTGGGTTCGAATTATTGCTACACCCATGAGTGCGGTGGTTAGCTCACACATTTTCGAAGGGGCGTCTCTGACATTTGCGTCGGTAATACCTAGGATACGACCGAAAAACGATTTACGAGACAGACCGACAGCCAGCTTATATCCTTTACTCACCCACCCCGCCGACGCCGCGATGATTTTGGCGTTTAGCTCATCGGTTTTTCCGAAACCGAAGCCGGGGTCCATATAGATGCGCTGGTCTTCGAAACCACATTCTGCCAACAATTGTTTCTTGTCAGCAAAAAACTTATCGATTGTCAGGAGACCTTGGACTCCGCCGAGCGGTGTCTTTTGCATCGTCTGCGGCTCGCCCTGCATATGCATGCAGATATAGGAGAGACCACTAAACTTGCTTAACCGCTTTAACGTATCTGGGTGGCGGGCACCTTCGACGTCGTTAATATAATTGACCCCAAGGTCAGCTGCTTTCAGCATTAAATCCGGTTTACGGGAATCTAGACTAGTCCGAACTTTCAGACCCGAACGGTAAAATCGCTCAAGAATTGGCTTTAGTTTCGCCCATTCGTCGTCACTGGAAACAGAAAGGGCACCAGGCCTTGTCGATTCAGCTCCGATATCAATGATGTCGGCACCGGCTTGGACGAGAGATTCTAGGTGCGCCCAAGCTTTACCAGCATCGAGAAATTTCCCACCGTCGGAGAAAGAATCGGGAGTCACATTTAAGACTCCCATGATTTTCGTTCGAATCGGCTGGAAAAGAGCTTCGGTCATGTTCCCTGCGGTACCACCTTAAATGGTGATGGTGCAGTGGTCTCTTCTACGACTTCTTCAAGAGCGCGTGGCTTTTTGATTGCGTCGATTTTGCTTTTGCGTTGAGCTTCTAAAAACGCCTTACGCTCTTCATCTGTAACAATGTTTTCACCAGCCATGAGGCGGTTGATTTGGTCGCGGTCGAGGGTTTCTTTGATCAGCAGTGATTCAGCAAGGTCTTCGAGGCGTTGTTTGTTGGCCTTCAGAATATTGATTGCTTTTTTGTAGCCGGTAGTTACTAAACGGTGAATTTCTCGATCGATATCTTCAGCGACGCGCTCAGAGAAATTGCGACCTCCTCCCATCTCTCGACCCATGAACGGTTCGTCATTGTCTTTGCCAAAAGAGAGCGGGCCCATTTTGTCACTCATGCCCCAGTTGCAAACCATCTTTCGGGCAATGTCAGTAGCCTTATTGATATCATCACCAGCACCGGTAGTTTGCTTATGGAACATGAGTTCTTCTGCAGCGCGTCCACCCATCGCGTATGCGATCATACCTTCAGCGTAATCTTTAGTGAGGGTGTATCGATCTTCGGCTGGCAGCATAACGGTTACACCGAGTGCTTGACCGCGTGGGATAATACTAACTTTATGTACAGGATCGACGCCGCCAATGTAAACACCAACGATTGCGTGACCGGCTTCGTGATATGCGGTGTTTCTCTTCTCGGCGATGCTCATGATCATGCTCTTACGCTCTGGACCCATGAGAATCTTGTCTTTAGCCAACTCAAAGTGGTGCATAGCCACTTCTTTGCAATCTTTTCTCGCCGCAATCAAAGCCGACTCGTTCACCAAATTCTCTAAGTCTGCACCAGAAAATCCAGGTGTGCCTTGAGCGATAGTAACCAAATCAACGTCGTCAGCGAGCGGAGATTTTTTGGTGTGAACTTTAAGAATACCTTCGCGGCCTTTAACGTCTGGCTTGGGAACTATAACACGCCTATCGAACCGGCCTGGTCTGAGTAGAGCCGGGTCAAGTACATCAGGACGGTTTGTCGCAGCGATAATGATGACGCCTTCGTTACTTTCAAAGCCGTCCATCTCTACGAGCAGCTGGTTGAGAGTTTGTTCACGTTCATCGTGGCCACCACCAACACCGGCACCGCGGTGTCTCCCGACGGCATCGATCTCGTCGATGAAGACGATACAAGGTGCGTGTTTTTTAGATTGATCGAAAAGATCGCGAACACGGCTTGCGCCGACGCCGACGAACATCTCAACAAAGTCAGAACCTGAAATGCTAAAGAACGGCACGCCCGCTTCGCCAGCGATTGCTTTGGCGAGGACAGTTTTACCAGTACCAGGAGAACCAACGAGAAGAACGCCCTTAGGAATACGTCCACCGAGTTTGGTAAATTTCTTCGGGTCTTTTAGGAAGTCGATGATTTCTTCGAGTTCTTGCTTAGCTTCGTCGATACCGGCGATATCGTCGAATGTAACCCGCACTTGGTTTTCGTTCAAAAGTTTTGCGCGGCTTTTACCGAACGACATCGCTTTGCCGCCGCCGACCTGCAACTGACGCATGACGAAGAAAAAGAGCACGATGATGATAATAATTGGAATCGAGTTGATCAGGATCGCTTTCACCCAATCTTGCTCTTCTGGTGGTTCAAAGTTTACGCGAATGTTTTTATCAGCAAGAAGCTTGCGTGTATCAACATCGTTTGGACCGTAGGTTTTGAAGGTGCTTTTATCGGCGCGTGTGCCGACGATAAAGTTTTCTTTAAATGTTACTTCTGTAACTTTGTTCTGGTCTGTGTCTGGAAGACTCAAAGACGCTACAAAGTCAGAAAACTTTACTTGTTGCGGATCTTCCTGTGTTCGCGACACAAGATTGATCAAAATAAACACCCCAATTATCAATGCGAAAAACAGGGTGATGCGCATTTGCTGATTCTGCTTCATCGGTGGCTTGGCCATGTGCGGTCTCCTAGTGAACTAAAGGCTTCCGGTGCGGGGCATTCAGGCCTTTTTTGTTATTATAAAGTTAATTCCTTCAATAGTCGCTTGCATAGCAAGATTTGCCGGGTTGATGATTCTTTCACCATCAAAGAGGCCAACCTGCTCTCCGTTCTTTAAGATGATACGACATTTGCTGCGCTTGTCAGGGGTAACGGCTAACTCCTGAAAAATATTTTTTACCGAACGGCCGGTTTTCCATGCGGCGAGCTTGATCTTTTCGCCAGATCTAGCATTTTGTAATTTGAATTCAAGACTATGGCCTTTCGTCTTGCCTGTAGGCCTGATGCTCCATACTGCCTCACCGTCTCTTAGGAAGCCATGAGACCCACTACCAATTAAACAACCGCTGTCGATCGAATTTAGTTGCTGGGCGAATTGTAAGAAACGCTTTGATTTAATATCGGGGCGTTTTTTTGTAATAGAAAAACGTCCTGCTTCTATCACGACGCTAAGCTCACTACTGATGTTGAAGCTCGCAACGTCTGCAGATTCTGTGCAGCAGTGCGTTACCAACTTATCCAAAAGGTGGCGCGACAGTCTTAGGTGCTCAGTTTGCTGCTCGACATGGTCCACTAGGCGGTAGATAAGAGACTTAATGACGTAGCGCGCGGCGAGCCGGTCCATCTGCCTTAATTTCGCGCTAGAAACGAGGGACTTTGCCGCAGAAGGCACACTCTTAAGGAGTTCCTTGCCAATAGCTGAAGCTTCCTGAGCGACCTCGCAAATGTTTCGCCGAGCATTCGGAGCGATTGCTTCCAATAAGGGAAGTATGGCGTGTCTGATTTTATTGCGTGTGTAGTCCGTCCTGTCGTTCGAGAGATCGATGCGGAAATCTTGCTGCAGTGAAGAAAGGTAGTCCAAAATCTCGTTTTTCGGGGTTTCCAGAAACGGACGCCAGTGTGTGCCGTTCCAAAGCTGCATGCCAGGCAGCTGCGACGCAGAAAATCCGCGAATTAGCCTAAAAATGACGGTTTCTGCTAAATCATCCATGTGATGACCGGTCGCTATAATCCAGCCTTGTTGCAGAAATTCCCGCTGAATTTTAAGTCTTTCGTTACGTGCCCACTCTTGCACACTGTTGGCGTCATTTTCTGATTTTGAAACTCTTCTGACCTCAAGTGGGATGTTTAAATCGGAACAAAGGGTCCGACAAAACGTTTCATCACCCTCCGAATCACTCCCTCTTAGACCAAAATTCAGATGAAAAGCGCGCGCCTGAAAATTTTTTTTTCGTTTGGTAAAGTCACTAAAAATCCGCAATAGAGCAGTCGAATCAGGCCCTCCCGATAACGAAACAACAACCCCCTGAAATGAATCGGATAAGTCCGGTTTAATGCCAGTCCATTGAAGCTCTAAATTTGGGAAATTACTTACCAATTTGGGTAACTCCCCCAGCGCAGTCATCAACCCACCTGTTTTTGTTTTTTTTCAAACTGAAATTAAAGTTTTTCACAAAATGGCCGTTTAGTGTTTTGCAAGTTCCAAGGCGGAACTCAGCAGGGGCAAAGGGTTATGCCCACAACATTATCAGGGAGGATCGGTCTATGGGAATGAGAATTCGTACGAATGTGTCTAGTTTAACCGCTCAGAGACACATGGAAAAAAACAATCAGGAGATGTCAGGGAGCCTGGAAAAACTTTCTTCAGGATACCGCATCAACAAGTCTGCAGATGATGCCGCCGGCCTGGCCATCAGCGAAAACCTAAGAGGTCAGATCAGAGGTATGAACGTCGCCCGCAGAAATGCGAATGACGCCATCTCTTTGGTACAAGTTGCTGAAGGCAGCATGAACGAGATGTCAAACATCATGATTCGTTTGCGCGAGCTAACAGTTCAATCAGCTTCTGACACACTCGGCGGACAGGAAAGAAACTTCCTTAACCGTGAATACGTTCAGCTCGTAGACGAGGTCGATCGTATTGCTAACTCTACTGAATTCAACGGCCTCAAGATCTTTGATCCGGACGCAGAGCTTTCGGAATTCACAATTCAAGTTGGAACTAATGGTACATCTCCAGACGAAAACACTGACACCATCTCTATCAACCTTGAAGGCCTGAAATTTAATTCTGAATCATTAGAGTTAGGTAAAGAGTCAGAAATCGGTGCCAAAGAAGCTGGCGACGAAGGTCCAGATCGTGCAACGATCGCTGAGAAGTTAACTAACATCGATAACGCTCTCGGCCGTATCGCCAGTGAACGCGCAACCCTTGGTTCTGTTCAGAACCGTTTATCTTCTGCAATCAGCAACCTCGGTATCTCTATCGAGTCACAACAAGCTGCACGCAGTCGTATCAAAGATGTCGATTTCGCCGAAGAAACAGCAGCTCTAACTCAGTCTCGCATCATGACAAATTCAAACTTGTCAGTCCTTACACAAGCGAACGCGATGCCAGAAATTGCTTTGCAACTACTGAGATAAAAAACGGGCGAACAGTTCCAGCATTTCTAATTAAACAATTTTTGCGGCAAAGGTTGCGGCAAAAGAATCACGGAGGAGTAAATTTATGGGTTTGAGAGTTAAAACGAATTTGGACTCGCTCGTAGCGCAACGACGCCTAGGTGAGACCCGCAAGCAACTTGGTGAGTCAATCGAGAAATTGTCATCAGGTCAACGCATCAACAAATCTGCTGACGATGCAGCTGGTTTGGCGGTTTCTGAGCGTATTCGCTCAACCGTTTCTGGTTTAGGTGTGGCGAAACGTAACGCAAGTGACGGTATCTCTTACATCCAAGTAGCAGAAGGCGGTTTGAACGAAGTTACCAACATCGTTATCCGTATGCGTGAACTTGCTACACAAGCAGCATCGGATACTTTGGGTTCTAGAGAGCGTGGCTTCCTAGATAAAGAATTTGTGCAACTAAGAGAAGAAGTTGGTCGTATCATAGAATCAACCGAATTCAACGGTTCAAAAGTACTAACGCCAGGTGACGGCGATAAGCCAATGCAAATCTTTGTTGGTGCATCTAACCGCGGTGTAAACATGGATGGCGATCTTCCTGATATCGATCCTGAAAAAGATCCGGATATCTTGACTATCAAGCTAGACGAACTTCAAGGATTCACTGATTCAATCGCCGAAGTCATCTCTGAAGAAATGTCTCTTATGCCTGACCCAGACGCAGAACTTTCTGCTTCTGAACTCGGTCCAGACGGCGATACCAACACTTTATTCTCTAAACTTGATTCGTCTTTGAACTCAATTGCTTCATACCGTGCGACTCTTGGTTCTGTTCAATCACGACTCAACAGTGCGATCACAAACATTGAAGTTTCAAGCGAAAATCTCCAAGCTGCGCAGAGCCGAATCCGTGATGTTGATTATGCTTCTGAAATGGCTAAGTTCACTCAAGCGAACATCCTTCAGTCTGCTGGTGTGTCTGTTCTTACTCAAGCGAACTCTACTCCTGAGGTTGTGCTCCAGTTACTACGCTGATTTTAAAGGATATCGAAACATTTGTGGGCGCCTCATTGGCGCCCATTTTTTGCGTTTTTTAATCCGGGTGGTCCCGGATTAGGCTGGAAATATTTTGCTGCGCTTGGCGAGTTCAGTCTCAAGTTTAAGCGCAATATTTCCAGCTTCTGAACGGACTAGATAAGCTGGTTTCTCAGGGGAGCCTTTGCGTTTTATCTTCTTGCCTTTGATCGTTTTTAAGGTCGGTTCAAAATAGACTTCTTCAACCACACCTTCGATGATTGAGCCGATCCATTTCCACTCTACTAAAGCACCTATTTTGAACTTACTTTTCATGACTGACCACTGGAGAGAATATTTATGAGGGGCTGATAAATTTCGGATCGTGATCGCAAAAACGATCGTCACCGTTATTAATTTCAAGAGGCTTCTGGAGCGTAAACGTCTTCGAAAACTTGCGCGATTCGAAGATCGCGCCGCTTGCGGGAGGCTACTCCAGCCAGCTATTGGCGGGTGGAGAGTCCGAGGATTTGCAGGCCTGCCCCGTCTGGACAGGGGCGGTTACTGTTGAGAAAGCCAGCCACAATTAGGGAAGGCAAGCCGACCAGCTGATCAGATCCGTAAACGAGACGCTGAAAAAACACAGTATATCGGTCTACAGCATTTCGGACTGTGAAATCGAGATACAGTTTGCCATCATCCATAGCGCGCAAAGCGTCGACTTGAACAATAATACCGAGCGTCCTGCTGGCGTAAGTAGCGTCGAACTGTTGCTCCCAATGACCAATGCCGTTGCCGCCTTCATCGGGAAGAAGCTCAATGTCCTTATTTGCCTGCCATATAGTCCCGTTGTCATGGCATGTTCCAGTTTCGGTTGGCTCGGAAAAGTTGATTGATGGGCCAAGTTCGACGTACTAATTTTAAGTTGTATTGTCTCGTGATTCACCCGCTAGACAGCGTTTTTTATTCCCGAATAAACGGAATAATTGGTATATAGACTCTTGATAAGTGTACAAGTCGCGGGCACTACCGCTTCGACGGATGGGTTGAACATGAGCGCTACCATTACAGATCTCAAAGAGATGACGGCCTACATGCATGAAAAATTGCTAGGTCTGGTCCCTGAATTTGAAATTGCACGTAAAGCTGAGGTTGCGGTCGAGATTAATAAACTCAAAAAAGAAAAAAATGCCATCATCCTAGGGCATAACTATATGGAACCAGCGCTTTACCACACAGTGGCAGACGTGACTGGTGACTCCTTAGAACTTTGCAGAAAAGCAGCATCGACTGACGCGGATATTCTTGTTTTTTGCGGTGTTGAATTCATGGCGGAAACGGCCAAGATCATAAACCCGAGCAAAAAAGTTCTAATTCCTTCGACAAAAGCCGGTTGTTCACTCGCTTCGTCTATAACGGCGGAAGACGTCCGCAATCTAAAGAAAAAATACCCCGGTGTACCGGTTGTTACCTACATCAATAGCTATGCTGATGTGAAAGCGGAGACCGATGTTTGCTGCACGTCAGGAAACGCGGCAAAGATCGTTGCCGCCTTGAATACAGATACCGTGATTTTTATTCCGGACGAATACCTAGCGCAGAACGTCGCGCGCGAAACAGGTAAGAAAGTTATATTCCCTGATTTCAAATCGAAAAAGGACGAAAGCCTCGATAAAGTGTTTGTTAGCTGGCACGGCAAGTGTGAAGTACACGAACAGTTTACGGTCGAAGACGTCTCGCGTATCCGCGCTCAGTTCCCTGATGTTGTGGTGCTAGCGCATCCAGAGTGTAGTCCAGAAGTTACGGCGGCATCGGACTTTACCGGCAGTACTTCGGCGATGATCAATTATGTAAAAAAGAACAAAGCGCCGAACTATCTCCTTCTTACCGAATGTGCGATGGGCGATAACATTATTGCTGAGAATAAAGACGCAAATATCCTCCGTCTTTGCTCCATCCGTTGTCCGCATATGAATCAGATTACGTTAGAAGATACGCTGGCGGCTCTGAAGGAAGACAAATATGAAGTTCAAGTTCCCGAGGAGATCCGGGTGAGGGCTAAACGGTCGATCGACCGCATGCTGGAAATGTCTTAATTCCTACGGGTCTTCTCGTAGAAATCTGAAACCAACAAATAACGGCAACCAAAGCGCTAGAAATCCGAGATTAAACGGATGGCGGTCTGTTCCCACAGAGCAGCCAGGCGGCAGCTTTGGTGTCGATCCATCAGCAGGATAGAGGCGAGAAACAGCAGCCTGATCATCAATGTCGAGGCTAAAAGAATTCTTTTCCAATTGATAACTCATGATGGCCTCTGGAATCAAAGAATGTCCTAGGCCAAGACAGTGACCGAGTTCGTGCAAGATTGTTTTTGCAATTGATAGAGAGGAAAGATTATCGTCAATGAGGACGAAGATCGAGCAATGTTCCGGTTTTTGATCCTTGTATTCATCAAACAGAGCGTAGCCGGAAGAGACAGCACTGCCATCAATTGAACGTTCGAGGTTGATAGTGACCCGAGCTATTTGGTCCTCGGTAGCGCGAGCATAACGAAAATAGCTGTTAGGCGAACTGCTCCAAAGATCTGCAGATTCGTCAATGATGGTGTCGTAACTGCTTATGTCGGCGTCGCTCGTTGACTTGATTTCGTAAGTGACAGGATCATCATCCATAGAGATATCCCAACGCAAGATAGAACCATCAAAATCTACCGGAGTCGGATAGCTAAAGCCGGCGCTACCGTTTAAGCAAAGGAAAACTAAGAAATACCCTTTTAAAAAGGATAAGAAATACCTGCCCATAGTGGATAGCTCCAAGTAATCGCACGGTACGGGATAAAAATCATTTGTGTTGTCATGTCTAAACGCAGTGCAGGAACATATTTAGGGGCTTGGAACGGCAGCCAGATCGGGATTAGCGGGATGACCGAGCTCCAAGAGATCTGAGTAAAAGGCCCACCGTTTGAAAGGCCGATTCCAGTCTGGAGATTGAATTGCCAGAAGCAATCCTTCTGACATAGTTTGAATACCTTTTCGTAAAATGCTCCAGTTAATGGATAGCCGCCAGCTTGTAGATATTGATTGCTAAAGCCGCCCAATTCCCAGTCATCTTTCGCATAACGAAGGGAGTACGCTGTCTGGCCGCCAGCGTTCGGCGCAAGTGCAGCATACTGCGCAGAAATATAGACCGTTTTCTCGGCACTGATTCCGTAGGTGGAAAAAGTACAAAGAGTTAGTAACGGACCTAAGATGAAAAAAAGTCGATTCAGATTGAATACCCGGTAGAAAGAAAATAAAGGTTGTAAGGCCAAGCAACAAAGGCAGCTGTTTGATCCCTGCCACCGTAGCCAATAAACGTCGTATGATTTATAGCGAAGGAAACTTTTCCAAGACTGACTGAGTATTCAACCGCAGCTGCAGGTCCTGGCAATTGATAGGTTCTTTGACTAGTCTTCTTGCGGTTTTCATCGAGTTCAGCGACATAACCGGATGCGACACCGCCACCAAAGAATACTTTCAGTTCCCCTTTTAGAATTTTACCAGCAGACATTCCCGCCATTATTAGTCCAAGACCATCTTTCTCGGAGAAGCCGTTGCGACTGAATTCAGGTCGTTCGGTATAGGAAACACGCCCGATAAATGTCGAATCTTGTACGTCGATAGCGAGACCGTAACACGCCAAATAGTAGTTGCTAGTTGGCTGCTGCATAAGACCCCCGCTAAACGACGGCGCAACGGAAACACCGACAGCGACTGTTTCAATGAAACAAGCAGCTATGGTACTCAGACAGAATGCTAACCATCTGTTTGATGCCATCGATTTTTCCAGGGGATTTTTTTTGAACTTCTATTCTATTCTATCAGAACTTTTAGTTGGCCGCTTATTGGCCAAAACCAGCGATCGCGCTCGAAGCCCGCGTATTTCCTGTTCTTCACAGCACGTTTAGGCTGTAAACAAAATTGACAATATTTACTCAAATTAACGGTAAAACCGCTTAAAGTCCTAAATAAAGCCAACAATATTAGGTTCTTTTCCGAGCCGAGAAGCGGTCAGCGTTTTGCAGCTACCGCCTGTAGTGGACATTGAATTGAAGGCGGTTGCAGATGTTGTATTTACTTAGATCCTTCGTAATCTCAATCTTTTTCTCGTCATCTGTTGCGTCAGCTAGCAGTTATCTAGTCTTAGGCGCGATCGGCTCCGATATGCACACCACGGGTGTCGTGCTTTTAAAGAAGCGGCAAAATGATAAAGCGTTCGCAGTTAAAGTCGGTTCTGAAGTTGAAAGAGGCATCA
The DNA here is from genome assembly GCA_945862295.1 of Pseudobacteriovorax antillogorgiicola. Taxonomy (GTDB): domain Bacteria; phylum Bdellovibrionota_B; class Oligoflexia; order Oligoflexales; family CAIYRB01; genus CAMAXT01. The sequence goes on along the minus strand of CAMAXT010000001.1, from coordinate 30,218 downwards.
CGGTTTTTAAGATCAATGACCGGTACGTTTACTTCAAAAAACAAAACGAAATGATTCGTGTAAAAATAGGTGAAGATCTGGAGCATGAGGCCAGCTCTGGCAGTGTTGTAGCAATGCCATCAAAAGGTGAGATCGAAGTTAGTGGTGACCGCGTTACTTTATCCGCAAAATATAAAGATCATCTCGTCAAAAACGAACTGAATAGGATTTTGATGCAAGCAGCAGCTGTTCCTGTCTATCGAAACGGCAAGCTTGAAGGTTTTAAGATTGTCGATATCGAGCCGGCGAGTATCTACGAACAAGTAGGTCTTAAGGACGGCGACATCGTGACCGAAATAAATGGACAAAAGATGTCTGATGTTGGTAGCGCAATAAAGGTTTTAAATTCTTTGCGTAATGATGTATTCGCTGAAGTACTCTTGCTGCGTGGTGCTGTTGAAAAAACGATAGAAATTAATGTCCAGTAGATTTTTCTAGAAGATCAGAATTGATTTTCGTTAAAACCGGAATACAATTTTCGATGTCCTTTTCAGTCTTTCCTGATTTTTTATAGAAGCTCTCCAGTAGCCCCGGCTCCATCCGACTCGGGGATAATAATATCCAATGCACTATCTGATTTGCTGCAGCCACCAGTTCAAAAAGCTCGATTTTTTTCGTGGTCGTCATTTCGCTATGGTGGCGTCTTGCAGCTTCAACGATATAGGACGGAAATCCCCATACTGAGGCACTGATTTCGCCCAATATACGGTGATCCGGAAAGTTATAGCTTAGCTCCGCCGCACGCCAAGAGACGGGATTGTGGGGAGATTTTACATCGTTTTGGATTTTCGTTGCCAAAGCCGGGAAGCTTATGGCTGTTACTAGCTTTCCTAAATTGCACATCGAAGCTGCGAGATAAAGCTCGTCTTCGTTGAGAAACAATTGAAACTTTGCATTCAAATATTCGGCGACGGCGCCGCAAAGATGCGATTCGTGCCAGAAGCGTTCAAAGTCGAACGTGCTTTTTGGAAATGTAAATTGACGGAGAGCAGAGGTTAAAACGAGTTCGCCAACAGAGTGAAGCCCCAGATAAACAATGGCATGTTCGATAGACTGCATCGGTGGATTATCAGGGTTTCTACTAGATGCAATGTTCTGTGCAATGGTTAAGAGCTGCGCGGCGACAAACGGATCTTGTTTGATGGCAGCAGCGATGTCTTTTGTATGCGAAGTCGTGTCAGTCACCAGGCGCTGGATTTCAAGGACCTGGGCCGGGATATGAGGAAGATCTTTTAGAATGCTGAGCTTATTAAAAACCGTCTGAGCTTCACCGCCCATCGCTTTTTCTGGCGCATACCAATCGTATTTGCCTTTAGGAAGGATGAGAGTTGATCCGCAATTGCAATTGAACCATAAGTTACCTACTGAGCATTTTCGCCAACGGGACGTATTGCTCAGGAAGTCGTTCTCGGTATGAAACTCACGCTTACAAGAGTTGCATGTTTTGGAATCAAGCATGTTTACTGCTACGTCTTTATTTTTTGCTCAGTTGAGTCTCTCAGCTCCCGACGTAAAATTTTGCCAACGTTAGTCTTGGGGAGTTCTTTGCGAAACTCGATGTGTTTAGGACGCTTGTAGCCAGTGAGTTGCTCTTTACAATGTGCCCTCAGTTCTTCAATGGTCAAACTTGCGTCTTTGGCGACGACGAATGCTTTTACGGACTCGCCGTTCTCTTCGTCTTTAACGCCGACGACGGCAGCCTCGAGTACTTTAGGATGCCCAGCTAAGACTTCTTCGACTTCGTTCGGGTAAACGTTGAATCCAGAAACAAGGATCATGTCTTTTTTACGGTCGACGATATAGAAGTACCCGTCATTATCCATACGGGCCATATCACCGGTCCAGAGCCAGCCGTTTTTGATCGCCTTAGCGGTTTCTTCTGGTTTTTGCCAGTAGCCAGCCATCACTTGAGGACCTTTGACTAACAACTCGCCTGTTTCACCGATCGCGACTTCATTGCCCTGTTCGTCGACGACTTTTGATTCGGTTGATGCAACCGGAATACCGATCGAGTTTGTACGAATCAGTGACTCGGAAGGGTTGATATGAGTAACAGGTGATGCTTCAGTTAAACCAAAGCCTTCGAGGATGGACTTGCCAGTAAGCGCACGCCATTTTTTCTGGACAGCTTCTTGGACCGCCATACCACCGCCGAGAGCGATTTTAAGTGACTTAGCTGGGTTGGCTTGAAATTCTGGATTATTAGCAAGCGAATTGAAAAGTGTGTTGACGCCGGTCATGACAGTGATTTTGTATTTTTTGAAAATCTTAACCGTGTTCTCGATCGGTACTGGCTTCGGTACTAGCACCATGCGCTGTCCCATGGCGAGGAACGAGAGGAAGTTAACTGCAAGAGCGAAGATGTGGTAGAGCGGCAAAGCAGTGAGAACTGTTTCTTCACCGTCATTAACTATTGCACGGGCGCAGTTTTGAATCTGAGCCATGTTTGCTAGAATATTTTTTTGAAGAAGCATCGCTCCTTTAGAGAGACCAGTTGTACCGCCGGTGTACTGCAGAACAGCAATGTCGTCTTGTTCGATCTTCGGACGGTCATAGGTAAGATTTGCACCTTCAGCCAAGGCTTCTTTAAAAGGAGTCACGGTAAGACCATGAGCAGGGATCAAGCCTTTAAGTTTCATAACAGTCTTGATCAAAAATCCTTTCCATGCAGGAAGTTGATCGCCGATCGAGGTGATGATGACGTTTTTGATGCCAGTTTCTGCTAAGATCTTTTCAAGGTTATTTGCGAAGAGATCAATGATAATGATCGCCTTAGCGCCACTATCAACAAACTGATGCTTCATTTCTCTCGGCGTATAGAGAGGATTTGTATTTACACAAACAGCGCCGATTTTTTGTAACGCGATGAAGGTGATTGGAAACTGCATGATGTTTGGCAGCATGATTGCGACGCGGTCACCCTTTTGAATACCGACCTTCTTTTGAAGATATGCCGCAAGATTGTCGGCGTATTTGTTTAGGTCACGATAAGATAAATCTGCTCCTAAGCAGGTGAGCGCAGTTTTGTCCGCGTATTTTTCGCAAGCTTTCTCAAGAACACTGGCGATGCTGGTCCAGGTTGAGATGTCGATTTTTGGGTTAACACCTGTTGGGTAAAATTTATACCAAGGGTGAGTCATGTACCGCTCCTGCAAATCCGTTTTCATTGATTAGTGAGGCCCTATGTTGCCTTAATCAAATGAAAATAAAAAGGATAATTGGATTGGCCGTTACATTGGAAAAGGGTAAGTTGATACGCAAGTATGTTTATTTGAGGCAAATTCAGGCGTGAGTGATTTAGAGACTTTAGTACAGCTATTTCGTGACTATAACTTTACGTTGGCATCGGCGGAGAGTTGTACAGGCGGCGGTCTTGGAAGCGCACTTACGTCGGTATCAGGTAGTTCAGACTATTATTTAGGTGGATTTGTCGCCTATGCCAATATGGCAAAGGAAAAACTACTGGGTGTGGATCCAACGACATTGAGTAAATTCGGCTCGGTTAGTAGCGAATGCGCGACCGAAATGGCGGAAAAAAGCCGCGCTATCCTTGGTTCGACGGTCGCAGTGAGTGTTACTGGGATTGCGGGACCAGACGGTGGAACAAAAGAAAAGCCGGTTGGTTTGGTCTTCATTGCGATTGCAGGGTCGAATGGATCTGTTGTGACTAAGAATAACTTTACTGGCGATCGCAGGCAGGTTCGCCGCTCAACCATTGAAGCAGCAATCAAACAGTTAATTATGTATACCAAATCCCTGAAGCGGGAGGATTGATGTTAAGAGTTCTGTTGGCGGTGATTGTATTTTCTCTATCTTTTACCGGGCAGGCTGCCGAGTTAACGCTTGAGCAACTTCGCGCGAAGCAGGCGAAGCTGAAAGTTTTTGATTCTCTGACACTTGACTTCGTGCAGACGAAAATCAAACCAGGTAATAAAAAACGGACGCTTACTCGCAATGGAAAAGCAGTACTTAAAAAACCAGACCGGTTTGTTTGGAAGCTAGAAACCCCTACCAGGGACTACAATCTATACGACGGTAAAGACTTCTATACATATTCGCCCGATGACAAATCTGCGGTGAAGTTCAGTATTACCGGTACTCAATCTTATCAATTGAGACAGATCGTGGATCTCGTCATGAATTTTGAGGCTTTACTTAAACGCTATGATTTAGAGAAAGCTGAACAGAATGGAGATGATATCAAGGTTACACTGAAACCAAAGGTGGTTGGTGATGTCGCCTCAATCGATCTGGGTTTTTCCGAAAAGAGTTCGCATATCGTTTATTTAAAAATGACGATGGTAGATAAACTCATTCTTTCCCACGACTTCTCCAACCCAGTTTTTACCAATGTGCCAGATAGTGCCTTCGACATCCCCGCCGGCGTAAAAGTCACCAGCATGAAGTAGGTTTAAAAATCTACAATTTGATCAAATATATTACGCATTTCTCCTAATCCCCCGAATATTAAACGTATTCGGGTGTAAAGATTTTACGCACTCCTGCCGATAGGTTTAGTCAGAATGTACGCAATCTAGACAGGTAACTGTGGCGCGCATTGAACTGATTGCTCAATACCCGGCATAAATCTGCAGGTTAGGAGAAAACGATGACTGATAAGGTACGTTGGGATGAGTTTGATAAACTCCATGTTGTTCGCCGCTTGCGCGAGCTTGTAGGGAAATGGTGGCAGATCCAAATCAACTTCACAGACACCAAAGGTCTTCTGCGTGGTGTACCTGAGGGTAAATTCTTCAATCCGCTAAATCCGATTTGCAAAGCGGTCACTGAGGACAACAGAGGCTTCGAAGCTTGCCGCGGTACAGCGCGCCAAACGACGGTAGAAGCGACTCGTTCGAAAGACGCACGCATCTCTAGATGTCACGCGGGTTTTTCAACCGTAACAGTACCAATCAGAGTTGAAGGCAAATATGTAGGTTGTGTCTTCGGTGACGGCTTCCTCGTTGCAGACAGTGCTGCAGAGCAAAAGACTCGCATCAAAAACTACCTCGAGCGTCAGTTCGCTGGTAGAGAGCAAGAACTAAATAACTATGTCGAAGCACTGCCGATTCTTTCTGAGAAAGATATCGCTTATCTTACAGAACTCATCGAGATGGTAGTTGAAGAGATCATCGTTTCACAAAAACGCGTTTCTGATGAGCAAGACAAAGTCGGCGAACTAAGCAAAGAACTTGGAACCCGTTACGGATTTGACCGCATGATCGGTAAATCCGCTCCGATGCAAGACCTCTACCGCCTCCTAGACCGTGTTTGTGATTCTGACGCGACTGTTTTGATCAACGGCGAAAACGGTACTGGTAAAGAACTCATCGCGAAAGCACTACATTATAACTCCAAACGCAAAGACAAGAAGTTTGTTGTTGTGAACTGCGGTGCCTTCAACGAAAACTTACTGGAATCAGAACTCTTCGGTCACGCTAAGGGCTCATTTACCGGTGCGATCAAAGATAAAAAAGGACTATTCGAAGAAGCTGACGGCGGAACATTGTTCCTCGATGAGATCGGTGAAACTTCAATGTCGATGCAGGTAAAAATGCTTCGCGTATTGCAAGAAGGTACCTTCACTCCGGTCGGTAGCACCCAGATTAGAAAAGCAAACGTGCGGATTTTGGCAGCGACAAACCGTGAACTACAAAGAATGGTTAAAGAAGGCGGTTTCCGCGAAGACCTATTTTACCGCTTAAACGTCATCAATCTTCTCGTTCCACCACTAAGAGAGCGCAAAGAAGACATTCCAATTCTTGCCGAACACTTTTTGAACAAGTTCGCAAAAGAAGCCGGCTACAAAAAAGCCGTCGATAAGCCAACTCTTGAACGTTTAATGAACCATGATTGGCCAGGTAACGTTCGTGAGCTTGAAAATGAAATCGAACGCCTCTGCGTTTTAGCTGGTTCTGATACCGAAATTTATGCAGATCTCTTGTCGGCTCACATTTCTGATAATGCAAAAAACAAGTTCCCAGGTTACCGCGTAGCCGGAAAGTTAAAAGATGCATTGGAAGACCTTGAGAAGCAGATGATTCGTGACGGCCTTGAACGCACTCGCTGGAACAAGTCTAAACTCGCAAAAGAGCTTGGAATCAGCCGCGCCGGACTTATTATGAAAGTAGAGAAGTACGGTTTGGATAAGCGTAATATCGGTTAGGATTAATTTTAGAAGGCCTAGAATAGCGTTAAAGCTGTTCTAGGCTTTTTTGTTTGAAAGATGTTGCCGAATTTTCAAAAAAATAGACACCCATGCCTTTCCATGAGTATCATAGGGCCAAACACAACACGTACGAGACCCTCATGACGAAGTTCACGCCGATCTGTCTTCAATCGTTGCTACTACTCTTCGCGCTACTTTCTGGTTGCTCGGCTGATGATAAAGACGATCTTCCTGTAGTTAAACCTGGTTCGGAAGACGGAACACCGGGACCAAAAATTCCTGAAGGCTTCAACGTTTTAACGCCAAATTATTTGGGATTTAAGGTTAAAACGACAGATGAAACTCTTGAAACGTTTGTTGATAAACAATGTGTCGGGCAAACCGCGGGGACGTTTTTTAGTATGGAGTCATACAGCGAGAAGCAGGACCTGCATTTTTGCCTCGATCTATTTGCTCGACCTGAGCAAAAAACCTTTGAAACAATCTGTCTTGACTGCAAAGACAAGATCAATATCGCCAACGCCTACGTCGGCGTCGTGACCGACAAGTCTTCGAAAGGTGTAGCGGATATCTCAATTATTACCATTATCGAAACAGCTGAACTTATTAGAACAAGATGCCAGGCGAGCACTTTCGGAGACACGATGCGCGCTAGTTACGGTAACAACTCCATCAGTAAGGCAGTGCAAGAGCAGCTGCTTTCCCTGCAATTGGATGACGGTGTTTGCAGTTCTGTAAAACTAGAAAACTTCCAGGATCTGGCTAACGTTACTATGAGCTACTGGAATTATGACACAAATCTAGAGCGCGTTGCTCGTTTCGCCTTAACCCGTGTAGACCTTCAAAGCCGTTCATCCGCTGAGTAACGTAGGCCGCGTAAGGAATCTTCTAGAGCTCGATCGACAAACCGTTGATTGAGCACAGCATGACCCATCATCAAGATGGCTGCGCGCTTACAACCTGCGGTAAGTTTCTCAACTTTATCTTATAAGTTATCACAGCCACTAAGCATAACAGTCCTCCTAGGAAAAACGATGCGCCAGGCATTCCGTATGCGGCTAATGCTGCCGGTGAATTAAAGTACGCATGCAACTGAGTCGCTACCAAAGGCGTAATAATCGCGGTGAGACTCATCACACCGATAATCGTTCCCTGCAGTTCTCCCTGCATGTCTGGCGCGACCACAGCGGTGACCTGAGACTGGAGCGTGGGACCAGAAATTGATGCAATACACATCGGAATGAGTAAGGCGAAAATCATCCATGACTGATTCGCCGAACCAAGCGCGAAATAGCAAAGCACCTCAAGTGAGGTGAGCATAAGCACTGCGCGGGTGTTTCCAAGAAATTTAACTATTGGTTGGGTCAATCCGCCTTGAGCGATTGCAAGTGCCAGACCATAGGCTGAGAAAGACAAACCTATCAACTTTAAGTCCCATCCGAAACGGTCTTTCATATAGATAGCCCATATAGTTCCTGGCACATGCCCGGCTAAGAATAGAAAGAAAAGTACAAAAACCGGCCATTTGATTGCTGGTGTGCTGAAAGCCCAACGCAGCGAGCGAAATGGGTTGAGATTTTTGAAAGCGACAGCGCGACGCAGCGCCAGCGGAAGTGATTCTCGCAATACCAATGCACCAAAGCCAAAATTAGCAAGGTTCATAAAGGCTGCAGCAAAAAATGGTGCACGTGGCGAAATCTCTCCAAGGTAACCACCAAGCGCCGGACCGACAATGAATCCGACGCCAAAGGCGGCATTGATCAGGCCGAACCGGCCAGCTCGGTTTGAATCAACACTGGTATCAGAAACGTATGCAGAGGCAACCGTCATGCTTGCGCCAGTAAGACCAGAGACAACGCGGCCGATAAATAGAATCCAAAGATTTGGTGCTAAGGCCATAACGATGTAGTCGATACCCGCACCAATCAGTGACGCAAGAAGAATCGGTCTACGTCCGAAACGGTCACTAAGAGCACCGAGCATTGGTGATGCAATAAATTGCATGAGAGCGTAAACCGAAAGAAATAAGCCGTAAATCTGCGTTGACGCCGTTCCGTCAGGAATAAACTCGCTCAGCAATGCTGGGAGGATTGGAAACACCAACCCGATGCCGACAGCGTCGAGAAAAACGGTGACCAAGATGAACCAGAGACTAGCTTTTGTCGACTTTTGTTCCATACGCAGATCCTAGAGAGCGGTAACCGTCAATTGTATCAGTCTGTAATATAGGGTGCAATGTCGGCGAGTATTGGTTGGGGCGACTAAATCTTTTTGACAGAATGCTGGATGTTGTCTTTAATCTGCCAGCAAATGTTCTAATCAAAAAAGAGGCTCATCGTTGTCTCCATCTTCTACCCATGTAAGTAGGTCTGTCAGGCTAGGTCGAGTCCTGATCATAGCGGGAGCAGTGGGCTGTCTGCTTCCGTTTGTAAGTTCTGCTATGGCTTTGGCATTTGGGATCGTAATTGCACTCATCGTTGGCAACCCATACCTACCGACAACTCGGAAAATAACACCACAAATCATGGCATATTCAATCATTGGACTCGGTGCAGGAATGAATCTGCACGAAGTCGCGAAGGTTGGACTTCATGGTTTTAGCTATACCTTAGTCGGCATTTTTGTAGCTATGCTCGTAGGGGCTTGGTTAACGCGACGGCTAAAAATTTCTGGCGATACGGGCCTGCTCATAAGCGTTGGCACTTCTATCTGTGGCGGTAGTGCAATCGCTGCGGTGGCGCCAGCGATTCAGGCGAAAGCGGAAGAAGTATCAGTAGCACTAGCAACAGTGTTTTGTTTGAACGCTGTAGCCTTACTAGTATTCCCGCCATTGGGACATTTTTTTGGACTGACGGAGCATCAATTTGGCCTTTGGGCCGCGCTAGGTATTCACGATACGAGCTCTGTTGTCGGTGCAACGCTGCAATATGGATCGGAAGCAGTTGCCACTGGTACCACCGTAAAACTCGCGCGTGCACTGTGGATAGTCCCACTTGTTTGGATTATCGTTAAAATGCGCTCTCGCCGTGAAAGTACTGCCGACAAAGATGGCGCTGAGCGTCCAAAAGCGAAGCGTCCTTGGTTTATTTTAGGATTTGTCGTTATGGCAGCAGCCGTTACCTACGTACCAGGTCTCGAAGAAGCAGGCGGCTGGGTAGCTACCGTAGCTCGTCGCGGGATGATTCTCTCTTTATTTTTTATCGGTGCAAGTCTCACCAGAGACACTCTTAGAAGAGTCGGCGCTCGGCCGCTTATTCTTGGCATTATGCTTTGGATAGTCGTTGGCGGCGGTACGTTGGGTGCAATTTTAGCGGGCTGGATTAGCTAAAGATCTTTTGACGAATACTGGTCGCACCACCAGCGCTTACCCCAAAGCTTAATTGGTTTACCTTCAGGAATAATTTCGACCTTACAGACGCGCTGCATTTCACCGGCAACCCGTGCTCTGATGTCCCTCGTAAAGGTCAGGCGTGGTTTATCGAAGATCTTTTGAGTAACAGAGGTCTGAAGACGCAAGCGGTTTGAGAGATTAACCGAGTAGTATTGCTTGGTGTATTCTCCGCCAGCGATAGAGCCTAAACTAACTGTCTCAATACGGCGTGACTTCGGATTTACCTGCGGGTTTTGCAAAGCGCTGATGCCTGAGTGCAAAACATACTCGTTCTTCTCTTCGTCAAAGAGCCAAACCATGTAGTATTTCTTACCAACCGTATACGGATACTCGCGCAAGAGCCTCAAATCGGCGAATTTATCGAAATTAAAATCGAGAGAATCGATGATCTTCTCTTTGATGTGATCTTTTTTTTCCTGCAAATCGCCGTGCTTTAGCTTCACAACATCTTGCGGAATGGCAATTGTTTGAATGACTTCTTTGGTGTCATTCACCTGGACTTCAATTGACTGCAGGTTAGAATCAGCACCGGTCCACTTCAGAACAAATGCATGAATTGAGGGGATGCCGTTGTGATCAAATTGGTAGCGCATCTCGTATGGATTCGACTGGGAATGTGCGAGGGACGACCAGGTGCAAGCGCTCACAAGAGTGCAGGCTGCTGGTATTATGTGCCGTCCCAGGTTTTTCATCAGTGCCCTACTTTTTTCCCTGCGTGATCATCGTGCCCTGCATCGAGATGAGTATTGAAATGCTCTAGGACTTCACCGATTTCAACAGCAGCGTCAAAGTCTTCCAGTGTGACCAAACCTTTTTCGTCGAGAAGTTGCTTTAGACCTTTAAAGATTTGTAAAAGATGGGTGTGGCTTTTTTTGTATTTATGCATAGAACTTTTGACCGTGATCAGGTCGGCACCGAGTTCCATGATGCTTCTTTCGAGTAATTCAATGCGTGAGTTGCTGCTCATGATTGCACGTAGCTCCGAATAATGCGGTGTTGCTTTACAGACGCTTCGGCAATAATCGGGTTTTTCTAAATAGATCCTGGGTTTGGGCTGGATGATGATGTCCCAGGATCCTGGTGATAGCTATAATTTTGTTGATCGTTTTGCTGATTTTTTGTGGGAACATCAAACGGAAAGAGAGGTCGATATCTACTATCAAGTCTCCATGATGAAAAGCCAAACGGATCTTCAGTACAGTTCACGCCTTTTGTTCTTTAGAACAGGCAGCCTTGCACGTGTCGACGCTATAACTTCTGGACTAATATCAGCATAAGCAATTCCGACTTCAGCACCTGTATTGGCAAGAACTTCACCCCATGGACTAACAATCATCGAGTGGCCGAAGCTTTCTTTGCCAGGGGAATGCTCACCAACTTGGTTTGCAGCGAAGACATAGCACTGACTTTCGATGGCACGGGCTCGGAGGAGGAGTTCCCAGTGGGCGGTACCAGTGCTTTTGGTAAAGGCGGAAGGAGCTAGGAGCACATCAATGGGGTGTGATTCTGTGAGTTTTGAATAGAGACTAGGAAATCTGAGGTCGTAACAGATCGATAAACCTACGTGATAGCCGTCGATCTCAGTACGAACAAGAGATGAGCCTTCTAAGTACCCATCGCTCTCGCAGTAGAGAGGCGCACCATCGTCATTGATTAGGTTGAAGAGATGCGTTTTTCTGTAGCGAGCAATGATGGTGCCACTGCGGTCGATGATAAACGTCGTGTTGTAAACTCGGCGGTGACCATTGCGGTTTAGATGCGCCGGGTCTGCGTCTTTGTTTTCATCAGGTTTTTCACCCATGCTGCCTGCGATAATGACCACCTGGTATTTTTTCGCGAGAGTTTTCATCTCGGCAATGATGGGGCCTTTTTCTGTTTCAGCCATTTCGTAGACACGGTCGTAAGGACCGTGAAACGCGAACATTTCAGGAATTTGAATCCAGTCAGCACCAGCCTTAGCAGCAACTTCAATCATAGATAATGCGGTTTGCACGTTCTTCGACTTATCAGACGTGCTGTTCATGCAAATGGCTGCGACTTTGATCTTTTTAGGCACGGTTTATCCTTACAGGTTTACAGTCTCGGCAAAACGATATGCTGGTCTACACCCATTAAAATTGTGATGAGAGCAACCCTGGTCCACATACCATTGCGCTCTTGGCGCCAGTATTTAGCACGGGGATCTATATCGATTGCTGGGTCCAGCTCACTGCGCCGGGGCAGTGGGTGCATGATCACACACTCTTGTTTGAGAAGAGGCAGGTGTTGGTATTTTAGGGCGTATTTGCTGGTATCAACCCGTTTAGAATCCCCTAAACCAAGATCATACTCATCCTGCACTCTTGTCATATAGATCGCGTCAGCGGTTCCTATAGCGTCGAGGAAGTTGGTCGTCTCATCGAAAGAGATTTTGCTTTTCAGAAGAAACTGTCTCAAATCGTCTTCGATTTTAAATTCCGGTGGCGAAACGAAAAGGAGTTTAACACCCGGATAATTTGTTAGGAGCCGGCTGAGGCTTCTGATGGTTCGTCCGCGCTTAAGGTCACCGACCATGCAAATGGTCTTATTTTCAATGGCCGAAGCTGATTTAAAACTTCTCTGTAATGTGTAGATATCAAGGATAGACTGAGTTGGATGCTCATCAGGACCGCTACCTGCGTTGATGATTGGCACGGGCCGCGGCGTTTCATCGAGAAGACAAGCCATGCGGTCCGAAAGACCTGCGACCGGTGAACGCATGATGATTAAGTCGACATAGCTAGCAAAGGTGCGTAGTGAGTCTTCAATCGACTCGCCTTTCCGCTCAGAGCTAGTCGAGCTATCTCTAATTTCTGAGGGCTTCATACCTAGGATGTGACAGGCTGCTTGAAATGACATGAACGTTCTGGTCGAAGGCTGCGTGAAGTAGAGCATGGCACGGCGGTGAGTGAGAAGACTCTGAAGATACTGCAATCCATCTTTCGACTTGTCGTACTTGCGGATCGTGTTCGTCAGTTCGTAGATGTAATCAAGAAAAGGGCGATCAAACTGTCCAGCACTTAAGATATGCTTTGGCCTGTCAAAAACTAAGTCGGGCATAGTTCACCTCTTTATTTAAAAATAACAGCCGATTCCGGCGACATAGCATTTTGTCCTGCGATAACTCTACCAATCTCGTACGGCTCAAGATCTAGCTTGCGTGCTTCAGCAAGAAATCTTTCGGCACCACTCTTACTAACAGCTAAGATCATGCCGCAGCCAATGTTGAAGACGCCTTCTTGGTTTTTCGCATCACTTCGATGACTCACAATAAAGCCGCGCATCCAGTCTGGTGTTCTAATCGCCTTGAAATGAATCTCGCAGTCGACACCCGATGGCATGACGCGTGGCAGATTGCCTGAGATGCCGCCACCCGTGATATTGGCAGCGGCGTGCAGTACACCAGGCCCTAGTGCATCGAGAAGATCTGGAATCTCGTGATAAATCTTTGTCGGTTGCATGATTTGATTTAGAAGGGCCTTATCAACCGGAGCGTCCTTTAACCACTTGCGAACAAGTGAGTAGCCGTTTGAATGAAAGCCGGTGCTAGGCAGCGCGAATAACACATCGCCGACTTCGACGAGTTCAGGTTTCAGCATTTTTTTGCCGTCGACCATCCCGATAACAAAACCCGCTAAATCAAAATGCCCTTTCTCGTAGAGTCCGGGCATTTCGGCGGTTTCACCACCAAGGAGCACAGCATTTGACTGCCGGCACCCGTTCTTGATGCCTGTTAAGACTTCTTTGAACTGGGTTTCGTCGAGCGCGCCGGTTGCATAGTAATCGAGAAAAAAAAGCGGCCTACCTCCGATGGTATAGAGATCGTTAACGCACATAGCGACTAAGTCTTGGCCGATGCCGCCTAAAATATTGCTTTCAATTGCGAGGAGTACTTTTGTACCAACACCATCTGTACTAGCGATGAGAAGGGGATCTTCCATGCCTTTAAAGTTTGGTCGAAACAGACCCGCGAATCCTCCGATCCCTGAAACCACTGATCCGAGTTTTGAGTCAACTTTCTGCAGATTGTTGGAATGCAACCAGTCTACAAGGTGATCGCCTTTAGCGACATCAACGCCGGCCTCTTTATAGAGATCGCGTTTGCCTTCAGAAGTACTCAAGATTGCCTCCAATGGGTGGACTGAAGAGGACATGACTTGTGAGGGGCGCTGATTGCGTGCGGGCTATCAAGGACCGAAGGCTGGCCCCAGGGTCTGGACTTCGTAACCAATGCTTCACCTATCAGAAACACTTTATACCCGACTGCCACCAGGTTCTCAATATCCTTGCGGTTGGGAATGCTGTTTCCACAAATGGCTGTAATAGTGGAACTTTTTAGAATGTGGTAACTAAGCTAGGGACTATAAATAGGCATGGGTTGATCGGCTCAAGCTCTCCGGAGCTAAAATTATTTTTTTGGCCCCGGTCGACTTGATGTGAAAAACCACGCCTAATTTTTAAGGTTTGATGCTTAGTTTCCGGAATCGTTGGAATATTATTTGAGTTTAATTCCTTGTGGGACCGCTCTCAAAATCTTAACTCATTATTAAAGCCTTGAGACGATCTTCTGGATTTGCACTCGTAACCAGCGCCTCACCTATCAAGAAAACTTTGTAACCAACCGCTTCCATGCTATCGATGTCTTTCCGACTATGAACACCACTCTCACAAACCATAGTAATTGTTGGTCGCTTCTTCTTAGCTTGGGTTATTAAACTAACAGCAATATTCAAATCAACGTCGAAGGTGCTTAAATTGCGATTGTTCACGCCATAAATCTTGCCCGGACCTTCAATCGCTTTCATCAGTTCCTCGCCGGTATGGCTCTCAATTAAAGGCTCCATGCCGAGAGACTGCCCGAGTTCTACTAGTTTAAACAAATCGCTGTATTCGATGGTTCCGGCTATTAGGAGAAAAGAATCTGCACCCGCAGCGCGGGCTTCAAAAACCTGGTAACGATCGACGATAAAGTCTTTTCTCAGCACAGGGATCTTTACTTGTTCTTTGACTGCTTTCAAATCATCCAAGGTGCCACCGAAATATTTGTGGTCGGTCAGTACTGATAATGCAGACGCCCCACCCTTTTCGTAACTCTTAGCAAGTGTCACCGGATTGTAGTCGGCAATGAAAACACCTTTTGACGGCGACTGCTTCTTACATTCCGCAATGATTTTAGTCGAGGAACCAGCTGTCAGCGCTTCGCGAAAATTTCGCGCAGCACTTTTTGCATGTGCCAGTGTAACCAGCTCGGACTCCGGAATATTTTTTTTAGCTGCTGTAACTTCAAGACGCTTATTCGAAATGATTTCTCGCAGTAGGTTGTTCATGTCGGCGTCCCTGCAAATGATTTAGCTGCCTTAAGCCAAGTTTCGAAGAAGAGTTTTGCTTTACCACTGGTGATTTGCGTTTTTGCTTGGGTGTAGCCATCAGTGACGTTCGCGACTTTGTCTGAAAGCCAGAGCAGTGCGCCAGTGTTGAGCGCAACCGCATGAATGTAAGACTGACCATTGCCAGCAAGTAGTGCGTTGAGAATTTTTAGGTTTTCTTCAGCGTCGCCACCGCTCAGATCGTGCGTTCCTGAAAGACCAACGGTTGAAGGATCGATAGTGATCTCGGTGATGGTTTTGTTTTTAACTAACACACAATCGGTAATGACGTTTGGACTAATCTCATCCATACCGTCTCTGGAATGCACGATTAGCGCTCTACCAATGCCGATTTTTTCCGCCGCCTGCGCCATTGGTTTTAAATAGTCTTTTGCACCAACGCCGATCAGTTGAATCTCTGGTCCAATCGGATTAGCGAGAGGGCCCAAAAGATTAAAGACAGTTCTGATACCCAATGCTCGTCTGACTGGTCCGACGTGTTTCATCGTCGGATGAAAATTCGGCGCGAAAAAGAACGTAAATCCGGTTTGCTCTAATAACCTCGCCGTATTTTCGATCGAAATATGTTCTGGATAGCCAGCTTTGAATAAAAGATCTGCCGATCCACACTTACTACTGATGCTTCTATTGCCATGTTTAGCGATCCTAACACCCATGGACGCGGCAATAATTGCCGAGGTCGTCGAGATGTTAAAACTCCCCGAACCATCACCGCCGGTACCACAGTTGTCTACAAGTGGACGTAGCTTATCACCAATACTAAGCGCAGCAGCTTTAGCTCGCATAGCAATAGCGCCAGCGGCTAAATCATTGAAGTCCTCACCCTTTGCACGCAGTGCGGTCAGGTACGCCGCTATCAGGGTCTCCGATAGTTTGCCGTCAAGAATGTCTTCGAATACTTGCTGACTTTTTCGAATGTCGAGCGGTTCTTTGTTAAGAATTTTTTCGAGAACGTCTCGCAGCACGAATCACCCAGGTTCAATAGATTTGATCGGAAATAAGCGGGAAAAAATTGCCTAGAAGAGTTTAACTTTTTTCGCCCAACTGTCTAAAGTTTTTTCACTCGGTGACGAAAAAAGAATTAGATCCGAGGAGGGACTACCGTGAAGTTCATATCAGCTCTAGTATTTACCGCGACATTGATGACACAACCTGCAGTGGCTGTCAGTCCGACATGGGCTGACTATATCAAAGAAAACACGGAACCTGTTTACAGAGTCACGCAGTTTCTTCAGACTACTGACGGCGCTGGCGTTGTCACCATCAACGGCGGCAAGATTAACGGCCTGGTCACCGGAACATTGCTCGAAGCTTACCGAGTTGCTAAATCTTCCGATTCAGAATCAAAAGAACCACTGTGGATTAAGACCGGCTCTTTAAAGATTATGCAGTTGCAAGATAAAACATCAATCGCACAAGTCGTCGAAGATCAAACGGACCTCTCGAAAACATTCTTTCCGAAGTTCCCTAATCTTATGGCCGGAGATCTAGTCCTGTATAAAGCAGTAAGCCTAACTCGCAAACAATCCATACTGCCGCAAGTCTCATTGGCATTTAATGACCTCTTCATTGACCCAAAGGCGCGTCCATTGACGTTTGAGTTAAAACCGGAAGCTGTCGCCATGTTGAAGGTTCAGACTAAAGCTTTTGCCGAATCGAGAGCGCCGCTTCTTATGATTGAAGGTTACACCGATCAAAACGGCAGTCAGTCCGAAAACCAAGTTGAGAGTTATCAGCGTGCGATGACGATTAGACAGTATTTGATTGATGAACTTGGATTTGATCAGAACCGCGTTGTTGCTATTGGCTACGGTGAGAGTGAATTAAACGATACGTCGATGACACCAGGCTATACAAACACAAACCGCCGCATCGTTATTAAATCAGTCGCGCAGAACGATTGATTTTCAGTGCTGACATATCGTTGCTTTTGGTTCTAACCTTGCGACGCCAACAAACGTGAATCCGGGTGTCGGCAAGACTTGAATCAACAGGGCCCGTTCCAGCCAGTGATAATTGTCTTCAATATGTGACTGAAACGAATGCAGCGCAATCGTAAGCGTGTAGTCACCCGGTCCGATGTTTAAATCCATATCGAACTGATAGGTGACTTTGTCGCCTTTTTTTAGTGTCCCTGACTTTGACCCAAGTTGGTGTGTATTAATACCGAAGACGTCATAACCGAGACGGTCTCTGATTAATATTCCGCATGTCGGATTGTCGATGCTGTCGACGTTCACGATTGCGTCAATTTTAATACAAATAGCTGAGCCTGAAACAACGGCGACAGATTCTTGATTTCTGTCGTTGTAGAGCTTCGCACTGAGAATGCGCATCTTCTCGTTGCCCGAACTATAAGTCGATGTGCCTTCGATCTCTCTGGCTTTGTCTGCACGAGCTTGCACGTCTTCGAGCTTCTTCTGGCCAGCAATGATGTCGTTATATAGATCCATCGCTTGGATCGGAGCTCCCGAGAAAACCACTTGCCCGTGTGAAAGCAACGTCACATGCTCGCAAAGCATTCTGACAGCACCAAGATCGTGACTAACGAAAAGAATCGTGGTGCCTCGGTCCCTGAACTCTTGAATCTTCTTCAGACACTTTTGCTGAAAGTAAGCATCGCCAACTGATAGGGCCTCATCGATAATGAGGACCTCCGGTTCGACAGCTACAGCAAATGAAAATGCCAATCGAACATACATGCCCGATGAATAGGTCTTTACTGGTCGGTCGAAGTAATCGCCAAGTTCTGCGAAGTTTAAGATGCCCGCAATCTTTTGGTCGATTTCTTGATTTTTAAATCCAAGCACCGAACCATTGATATAGACGTTTTCACGACCGGTTAAATCAGGATGGAAACCGGTTCCAAGTTCAAGAAGCGAAGCGACTCGCCCTTCAATAGAAATCGATCCTTCAGTCTTATCGAGAACACCGGTGAGAATCTTAAGGAGCGTACTCTTACCAGCGCCGTTCATGCCAATGATGCCGTGTACAGAACCAGTCGGGACCTCAATAGACACGTTGCGCAGCGGGCGGACGAGTTCGTAGTCGCGACCTTCTTTAGCAAATCCGAAAAGATGCTTTAGTGCGGACAGCCGCCTTTTATAAATCACATACTGTTTTGTTAGATTTTCGACTTTGATCATAAGTTATCCCTGACCAAAGAAATGCTTTTTTTGTACGTATAGGCGGCTATTAGCCCGGCAACAACGGTCCAAAAAAGCATAAGGCCTCCGTAACGAAGCGGCGGCATAGCGTTGTGAAAGATCAGGGTGTGCAGCGATTCAATGAACGGAAAAGCCGGATTAAATACCAACAGCTTCTGAACAAACTCCGGCAGAGTGCCATGTAGATAGACAATCGGAGTAAACCAAAACCAGAGTTGAAAAAGCAGCGCGACCATTTGCTGGACGTCTCTTAGAAAAACGTTGATACATCCTAGGAATATTCCAAATCCCAAACCAAAGAGTCCGAGCAAAACCGTGACTAGAAGAGCCAAGACGTAGTGCAATGGATCAACTGGTCGTGCGAAGAATAGAAAAACAGAAAATATCGAAAATGAGATACAGAAATTAACAAGCGCACTGAGAAAGGACGCGCCAAAAACAATATAGGGTCGCAGGGCGATTTTCTTTAGGAAACCAGCGTTCTCGATAAGAGACATCGAGCAGCGATTCACTACTTCTGAGAATAGATTCCAGGCAAAGATGCCTGAACAAAGATATATTGAGTATGCAAACGTATCTTGTTCCCCACCGAGTTTAGCTTTCATTACCCGGGAAAAAATCACCGTGTAGATGAGAATCATCATCAGTGGGTGAATGAGATTCCAGTATGAGCCAAGAATCGATCCAAGGTAACGCAGCTTGAATTCTCTTTTGGTCAATGAAACCAGAAGAGATAGATTTTTGTTGGTTGCTGATTGGGGCGGTGATTCCGGCATTGTTCTGCTTTTTATTCGTTCAATGAGAGAGCCATAGTAATACATACTTAGGCTGGGATGCTATGGGTTTAAATCTTTAATGAGTCCCTGGCGCGAATGCGCCAGGGACGTGTCCTGAGGAGCGCAGCGACGAAGGATCTTTCCCGCACCACCGCAAACTCACTTCATACAATAGCTCTTTGAGCGGTGTCCTGCATGCCAATATAATGGTCTAAAAATAGAATTTAAGTACAATTAACTACATTTGGTCGGACCTGCTGAAAAATCTAATTTTATTTCAAAAATACCGCGATTTTAATTCGGATGTAACTCGGGAAAGATCCTTCCTCGCTTTGCTCGTCAGGACACGATTTTGCTGGAAAAGGCTTTAGCCTTTTTCAGCAAAATCTAATTAGCCAATCGATTTTTTTTTGGTATGAACACACCCGTGCAGTTTCAAATTTATGATCGGTAAATCATGCCCGAGTTGCCAGAAGTCGAATGTTTAACGAGATCAGTCGCCTCAGCTATTTCTGGGCTGAAGTGTGTCGATATCGACTTCTACCGTGATGCAATAAGAGACCCCATCCCAAAAGACAAACTGCGCGACATTCTCGTTGGGCAAAAGATCGAGCGCGTTTACCGCAGATCAAAATACTTACTGATGGAAACAGCTGCGGGCATCGGAGTGATTCATCTTGGGATGACCGGCAATCTTCTTGGATTTGAAAGCAAGGATCCAACGATCAAACACACGCACGTTGTTTTTACCTTTGGTAAAGGGCGCAAGAGTCTATCGTTTCATTATGTTGATCCAAGGCGCTTCGGCCGCATATCAGCTCTTTTTCCGGATGAAATCGATGAGCACGAATGGTTTCGCGATTTAGGACCCGAACCTCTAGAGACGGTTCGTTTAAGTGAACATCTATTCAAAGCGAGCAGAAAAAAATCCTCGCCAGTGAAATCATTTCTAATGGATCCAAACGTTGTTGTTGGTGTTGGCAATATTTACGCCTGCGAATCGCTTTTTTTAGCGGGGATAAATCCGCTGCGTAAGGCTTTAGATTTGAGCCAATCTGAATACGGTCTCGTCGCCTCAGCTATTAAAAAGACACTGAAAAAAGCAATTGCTGCAGGAGGCACCACATTTAGAGATTTTAAGAACAGCGACGGCTCTGCTGGCTACTTCGTTGTCGACCTCAATGTTTATGATCGCTCTAAGAAACCCTGCCTGAAGTGTGGAAATCCTGTGAATATGGAGCGGATATCGGGCCGTTCCACGTTCTTTTGTCCATTTTGTCAAACATAAAAAATCTTAAAAAACCCGACTATTTTCAGCATGCTTTTAAAATCATTAAAATAATATTTAAAGTTATTTCTAATGTTTTAATGTTTTATTACGAAATGTAGTTTGAATACATTGTACGCTACTTTTTAAATAAAGTATTTTTAACGATTCTTGGGAATTAACGGGAAAGGGAAGTTACATGGGTTTAAGAATCAGAACGAACATCGCATCCGTAAATGCACAGAGAAACCTCGGGAATTCTACGAATGCCCTAGGCGAGGACATGGCCAAGCTATCTAGTGGCTACCGCATTAATAAATCAGCCGATGACGCAGCGGGCTTGGCGATCAGTGAAACACTGAAAGCAAAAACTCGAAGCCTTGAGCAGGCAAAGCGCAATGCTAACGACGGTGTGTCTCTAATCCAGACCGCTGAAGGAAGTATGAACGAAGTTTCTAATATCTTGGTTCGCCTCCGCGAGTTGGCGACCCAAGCATCGTCAGACACTATCGGTAACAAAGAGCGCTCGTACACCAACAGAGAATACGTTCAGTTGGTTAACGAGATCGAAAGAATTTCAAACACAACAAACTACAACGGCACACCTCTTTTGAGCGGTAGCGAAGCCACAGGTGATGAAAGCATGTTCACCATCCACGTTGGTGCTGGTGACGGTTTGACTGAAAATACAGATACCATTCGTATCGGTACGGAGAATCTCAAAATTAGTATCGAAGAAATGGGACTTGGCACCCAAAGTGAAATCGGTCCAATGGAAGACGGTGAGGCGTTCACTAGAGAGACTGCTGCTTCTAAGCTTACAGTTCTCGATAACGCTCTCCAGTTGGTTGCATCAAACAGAGCTTACTTGGGCGCACAGCAAAGCCGTTTGAATTCAACAATCAACAACCTCGGCGTCCAAACTGAGAACATGAAATCTATAAACAGCCGCATCCGTGATGTGGACTTTGCAGATGTGACAGCGAGCTTCACTCAGAACAAGATTCTCCAACAAGCCGGTGCTTCGGTACTTGCACAGGCGAACTCGTCTCCAGAGATCGCGTTGGCGCTTCTTCGCTAATTATAAGTAAATGTCGATGGTTGTACCCCTCGTGCTGGTACCATCTTGGCGTATTACGGTATACATTTGAGACCAGACTGGCATCTTCCCTATTCCCGGGAGCCAGCTGGTTTCTTTTTATTTATAGCGTCTTAGCGCTATTTTGACCCCCCTTTGCCCACTTGGCACCATCGTTGCTTTATAGGTTTCAGGACCTACGATGGAGGAAGTTTACAATGATGCAATCTACGATTGATTCCGGCCTGGGGAAGATCAGCGCCGTAGCGAACACAAGTATCTCTTTTGAGCACGGGATGACCCTAGCGGACATCGAAAAAGCCGTGATTCTTGAGACTCTGAAACGCCAGAATTTCAATCGCACGCGCTCAGCTCGTGTACTTGGGATTGGCATCAGAACACTCCAACGTAAGTTGAAGCAGTACCGATCTGATCTTGGATTTCCAGTTATGGCTGATGCTTAAGCTACTATTGGACGAGAATATGACAAGATCATCCCACGGGTGCCCCGCAGCTCTCGAAAAGGTGATCTTGTCATTTATAGTTTCAGCTACCCACGACTTCCGAATATTCTCCTTAGATAACAAATAGTTTGCCTCTTTTCCAATCCCAGAATTCCGTATTGACTATTAAGATGGCGAATCATATAACGTGCATTCAATTTTGGTGCCCCGCGTATTATAGGTCTGTAGCTCAGTTGGTTAGAGCGCTACCCTGATAAGGTAGAGGTCCCCGGTTCGAGTCCGGGCAGGCCTACCATAATCGCTACGGCTACCCTTGAGAATTGTTGATACAAAAAAAGTTAGCCGCAGAGATTGGATTCTCCGCGGCTTTTTTATTTATTGATGAGTTTTGAGTTTATACTTTTTGTTGACCGCTCATGACGACTGTCCCTAACGCAAACAGCGCTGGGAGCGATTGAATGAAGAGAATGCGAGGAGCTACACTCCAAGCACCGTAGACTCCTGCAACGATGACGCAGATCAGGCAGAAAACGATTAGCGTTTTGGCAACAACTGGTGATCGTGCGATCAAGCCAGCGATGAGGCCGGCAGCTAGAAAGCTATTGTAGAGGCCTTGATTGGCCGCGATTTTTTCCATGATCGTTGCATCTTCAATGGTCATTTTAAAGGTATTGAGACCAAAAGGGGTCGTCCATAGAAACATCTGAAGCGTGAGAAAATAAAGATGGATTATGGCGACAATACCGACGAGAGCTTTAGACAGGATCAACATAGGCACTCCTTATTTTTGGTGGCAACAGATCTAAACAAGACTCGACATTTATTCGTTGATAGGATGATACCAAACTATGAACAAAGATCTAAAATCTATCGCCGAGAAAGCTGAGGCTAATTGGGCTGACAATTGGAACTTTAGATCATTTCTGCAGCATGAGATTGATCCGGTCGTAATCGACGAAACTGTGCAGGAACTCAACCGTACCGTTTCAGCAGCCATTGATTGCACGGTTTGTGCGAATTGTTGCCGGGAGCTGCAGCCGCATTTAGAGGAAAAAGATGTGTGGCGCGTTGCGTCAGCGTTAAATTTAAGTGTGATGCAAACAAAAAAGCGGCATTTGGTGAAAGATCCGGACCGTAGCTACCGTTTCTCAACAAAGCCCTGCCCCCTACTTAGTGGCACGAAATGCTCGATTTACCAAGCGCGACCTACTGACTGCAGTGAATACCCACATCTAAATAAAGCTGATTTTCTTGGCGGCTCGATTGGCGTTATCGAAAACTACCGCGTCTGTCCGATCGTTTTTAACGTCTACGAACAGCTAAAGACTAAGTTTCATTATGACCACGCCGTTGATTATATCGGCGATAGTGATCCTGAGGCTTTTACAGGATCGTACTGGAAGAAAAGATAACGGGTTGAATTGAGTGGGGATTGAAGGATTGAGTAGGATTGAGTGTCAGTCACTGGTTGTAAGTGGTTGATCTTTAGTTTCTAGATGACTTAGAACGTGATGTCTGTCCGTCCTCGGCACAAGCAACAAGACTGGTGATGATAGTGAGCGAGCTTAATAGATGGATCGATCGTTTTATTTCCACTCCTCTAACAGGTTATTTAATTTTTGAGCGAGGGCCTTTGGTGACTAAGTCTCAAAGAGATCGGTAGGGGTTATTCGGACCAGGAGTTTTTTTACGGGTGTAAAAATTTGCCAATGATTTTCTGGTAAAGCATCGAACTATCGGACAATAGTTCTAAGGTCAGCAGAATTCAATCCTAACCTTTTGTGGATCGCAGATCCTAGTCTAGGAAGGTATTAACCCATGAAATTGCTGATCGACCCATTTTTAAAACGGCGTTGGTTGAGTTGGCTGCAATATGGGGGGTGAAATAGAGGTTTCTAATTTGTCCGATTGAAGAAAGGTTCACTGGCTCCTGCGTAAAAACATCGGCAGCGTAACCACCGATTCTATTGTCGGTTACGGACCTCACAACAGCTTCGAAATCAACGATTTCTCCGCGAGCAGTATTGATTAGGAAAGCATCCTTTTTCATCATGTCGAACTGAGGTTGAGCAAACATGTTCAACGTTTTTGATGTTAACGGAACATGTAACGTAATGAGGTCCGAATTTTTGACAATGTCTTCTAAATTTGTAGATGTGACACCCAAAAGAAGCGCGTCGTTAGACTTATCTAAAATATCTGTGAATTTAATCTCGCAGCCAAATGGCCTAAACAGCTCAGCTACTTTTGTACCTACATGACCAAAGCCGACAATACCAACGGTGAGAGACGCAAGATCGCGTCCTCCGTTTTTGTTCCAAATACCGGCTCGCATTTCTCCCGTAGCGGTGAAGAGGCGACGAAAATGTCCAATTGAAAGGCCGAGCACTTGTTCTGCTACTTCCGAGCGGTTGACGCCAGCGGTAAAACCAAAGCGGATTCTATGCTGCGATAAGGCCTCAAAGTCGATGCTGTCTGTGCCTACTCCATATTTTGCGATAGCTTTTAGCATTGGAAGCTGAGCGAGAACTTCAGACGTAATCTTTTCTTTGCCGATAACAGCCACTGTGGCGTTGGACTGTTTTAAAAATTCAACGAGCTGCTCACCTTCAAGTTCGAATTTAGATTGGTTAACAACAACGTCAGGACCTAAAGCGCGCAACTCGCTAACTAAGAGTTCCGACTTTGCGAAACTCGGCGAGACGACTGCGAGGATGTGACGTTCGGACATTGGGGCTCTCTAATTAACACTGATTAGCGACGGTACCACCCGGTCAAACTGTAGCGCGAGCGCTTATTGGGTGCCACAGCATGATAGATTTCATCACTTAAAAAAATAACCGCTCGGCCAGAAACCGGCAATATCTCGGCCACTAACTCATCGATGCTGCCACGGGCATATATTTTTAGCGAGCCGCCGTCTCCGTCGGTCCAATTTTCGTTGAGATAGGAGACAAATGATAGGGTGCGGGCATTACTATCCTGAAAACGGTCGACATGTTTTGTATAGCCAATACCGACAGGATAATGGGTTAAATGCCCCTCAAATTCACTAAGGCCTAAAAAGAGCGAGCGGTTAACAGTGATCCGAAGGTCTTCGATAAGTTCTTTTGCTTGATTGATGGCAGGACATTCTTCAGTGTCGTTGATCCAACGAATGTAATCAGCTCTTAGTTCTGGGTCGACTTGAAACGAGCTCCCACGCCCGACCCCAGCTTTTTTGAGGTGGCCTGATGCTTCCTCGTCGAGAATTGTCTGTTTCAGATTTTTACTGAGGTCTCGCCCGAAAAAATCATCGATAACGGCCCATCCATTGGCAACGAGTGCATCAATTGGGCCGTCAAAGTTCAAACAAGCAGCTCCCCGAGAGTGATCGTGTGACCCCCAATATGATCAGTTAAGCGTGCGAGTTGCTCTTTTGATTCGGCGTGAAAGTTGCCACGACGAATCGCTAAAAGTAGGCGGTTTTTTGGCGTGTGTTCAGAAGGAACAAATTCTGTAGCTGTCACCTCATAACCGTGACTACGAAGGTGCAGCATGCGTAGGCTGTCAGTGAGGTTCGCGGCGATGTCGCGTCTGATATTTGCAGAATTAAAAACACTCTCGTAAGGATGGCCAACAGGCTGATCGACCTTCATCTTCTCAGAGAGCTCATTTTGGCAGCATGGAGCGACCGCGATGACATCGGCTTTGTCTTTGATGCCGAGGGCAATTGCAAAATCTGTCGCAGTATCGCAGGCGTGTAGTGCCATCAGAACGTTGGGGCGTTGGTTTTTTTCCTGTTCGTTTTTAAAGTATTCGGTGGAAGAGGTCGGAATCATGCCAGCGATGTACTGCGAGGCGTCATCGACACCGATCTGTTTTGCGCGGTGCTTACTTGTTTCAATGACATTCTTGTTACTATCGATACCCACCAGCTTAAACTTGCGTCTGACTTTATTTTTTAAGTACCAAGCCATCGCTAACGACAGGAATGAGGTTCCGCAACCAGCATCGAAAAGGTTGAGTTCTTCCTGCCGGCTAGCTTGATCTAAGAGCGGTTTCTCTAAGAGTTGCAGCATGTGATTGATTTGGGAAAACTTTCGCGTGTTGTCCCAGGAAATGGATATATCTTTGTTCATCAAGCCGATTGCTTGCAGTAGCTCGGGGGCTTCGTTTGGTAACAAGAGCCACTTTTTGCCACCGGTCAGCTTTTCAAGGCGTTCATCAGTCCAATATGCAGCCGCTTTTTGTCGAATATCACTAGTTGTCAACGTGCTCTCCTAAGTCGGAACATGCTGTTCATATTCGCAAAAGGTGAACTTGTAAATCAATGGATTAGGTGTCATATTCTCGGTCTCTTAAAAACCGCTGTTTTGAAGTATAAGCGTCTGATACGACAGTTAAAACCAGGAGCCAGATCGTTGACAGTTCTAAAGTCAGACGTCATTAAGAAGTTTCAAGCAGGGAATTACCCTGCGGTTCTGACGGCTACGATCTATAGCGAATACCGGCAATATGCTCCTGAAGTCGTGCCGTTTGTCATTTCCTCACTGGCTGCTGTTGGTCAGCATAAAGAAGCTGAGCTGACCCTAGCTCTTAAATTCGAAGAGCTCACTCCCGATCAACTCGTATTTATCTATTATCATTTAGCGGTCGCCAATATTAATTCGGGCCGTTTTCAGCAGGCCGTTGCCTTTATAGTCAAAGCAAGCCGGCTGCGGTTTCTCTTCGAAGACAATGATTCTAATTTCTACTTATTTATGGCGTTCGCGTACCACCGTTATGCGTGCGGCAAAGTTCGTCAAGGTCTTGGCTTCGCTTACCGTGCCGGAGGATTCCTAAATAGGGTCGCAAGTCCATATCAGTTGTTCCTATGGCTTGAGCTGATGGGCAATCTTTCCTTTCTTACCGGCGATATTGATAACGCGACTGATTACACGACCGAAGCTACAAAGGCTGCGGTTGATATTGAACGGACAGGCTCGGTTCGCGCTTTGACAGTTTCTGTAGCTCTGCATTTAGCAAAATACACCCGTGATTCGTCGGCTGCGATTGCTCGTTTAGAAAAGATTTTCGCCGACCTCGGACCACTAGACGCCTTCATGAAGGCTTCGGTTTGTTTTGAATTAGTAAGACACAACGCGCTCATTGGCCGCATTGATGCTGCGCATAAGATTTACCGGCAAGCACTTGCACACGCTAGCCGCTTTGCCAGTCGTCGTATGGATATTATTAAACTCTTGCGCCAGATCGATATTCATCTAGCAGAGAAGAATTTTCATTTCTGTTTGCCGGTCTTAGAAAGTGTTGAAGGCCACCTGTTGCGCGACGAAGACCGCGTTTATCTCGCGGAAGTCTTGGATAAGATGTCAGCGACCTACTTTAGTTTAAGTCTGTCAAAAAAATTGAATGATGCCGAATACCGTTTAGCCGCATTAACCAAGCATACTGGCATCTATGTCCAGCGTCAGCAGAGAGCGCAGATTCAGGCAACAGGACTATCAGCGACTGGAAATTTGAATTACCGTCAGATTGCTTTTTTAGCGGAGATGCAGCCTGGTCAGTCGAGCGATGTTCACAGTTACCGCCAGCGTTTCGGTGTTTCTGAGATCACTGCTTGCCGTGACCTGTCGCAACTAACGTCTGAAAAATACCTTTTACGCGTCGGAAAAGCTCGCGCGACAAAATACATTAAACCAGATGACCAGTACCTGGAAATCGTGCGCATGCGTCAACAGCCGATTCCTCCCTTGGTTGAAGAACAACCCACCTTTCAGTAGAGATAACACAAATTGAGTAATCCCAAAAAGATCGACAAAGATCATAACCGCAGAGGTTACGATCAGTGGTCGGCGATCTATGACACAGACCCATTGAATTCATAGCTCATCTTCCTACATGGCATAAATATCAGGGTAAGCCAATGCTACAGATCTGGCATATTCAGAAGTAAACAGCCGCGTTATTTACTGCATGTCGAACGAAGTGCAAGTCCCAGAGAGCTCTCCCTGCCAAGCAGCGGAACAGGCAGCAGCCGATTCGCAGCCGTGTGCGCTATTAGCTTCCAGAACCACCTTTCCTGCGCGCGTCACCGTACAACCAGTTCCATGCTTATTCGCGCGTACTGAACACAAACAAATGCCCTTATCGATGTCGATTGGATTCAATGTTCCAGTATCAGGTGTAACTTTAATCTCATCTCCACCTGGATTGACGCCGGGCCCGATGTTCTCAGAATCTCCAGGTTGATGCTGCATGTCTGGAGATGGGTTTTTGTTTTCTGGTAACGACCCGTCAATAAACTTATTCAGAAACGTTACTATAACAGCATCGTGGATACTGGTGTAATGGCCAGTTCGCCTGCCATCTCCTGCGTCAATTGAATCAACAGTGCTCGAGATGCCTACAATTTCGTCTTGAGCATCTAGCATCGGACCACCAGAGTCACCTTGCGAATTGATGGCGTCTTTGCCGCTTTGATCGGAAGGTTTTGCAATGCCGCGAAAATTGACCGTTTTGTTAACGGATTCTACTACGCTAAATCCAATGCGTTTCGTACCACCCGAGGTTCCGTCGAAGTGATCATTTTTTCCAAAGCCAATGATTTTGATCTCATCGCCTTTTTGGGGAATCTTGCTACTTAAAGTGACTGGCTTATAATCTTTGAACGTTCCGGCCGGAAATTTCGCAAAGGCGATGTCGTTGCCAGCACTACGATTGTCATATTCGGGATGTAGATGAATAACCCCGCCAGGTATTCTCTTACCGCCATTTAAAACAGCTGTTGCTGAAGCGGCGGACAAACCGTTTTCGTTTACTAAACAGTGCGCTGCAGTGATCATGACAGTATCGGAGATTACAGAGGATGTGCAGGTGGCGCTCGTGCCTTTGCCCAAATCAATCGAAATTTTTACAACAGAAGGAAACTCTGTTTCTGAGAGAGGGCGTCCATTGACGACTTTTAATGATGATTCGGTTTTCTTTGGTGTGCATGCCAAAAGAGCCGTGAAGATCGCTAGGCGCAGAATCATTGGGAACCCTCGGTTGAAGTAGTTGTAACAAATTATATCATAACATCGTCTATACCGTGCTCGTTTGCTCGTTCTCTCTTCAAAGAATAAACAGAAAAAATCAGAAGTTTTAGGCTGCTGACTTTCACATTCTATAGACTCGATTACAAAGAAGTGCTTGGAAACAGAGTGCGGTAAACCGACTGAATACCCTTGATATCGTCATCAAGGAGCTGGTCATATTTTGCGTAACACATAACAGACGCCGGCTGCCCTGTTTGGCATGCGCCACCGCTACCAGTGTAGGTATCGAGTAGACCGAACGCGTGTCCAAACTCGTGGAGAGTCACGGTCGAACTACCGAACCAACCAGAGTTGTTGATGTAGACCGTTGGGGTTGTGCCGAGTTGGGTTCTTGCTGGGTTGTAGTTACCAAAGACTGTGCGAACGTCGCAACCTGTACTGTTGTAAGCAACGAGCTCAACATTACTTGCCAGCGCCACAGTGCTTAGTGCGCGCATAGGTTCGATCCACTTTAAGATGACGTCCTTCAGCAGCGCTCTGCGAGCAGCCGAGTTTGTTGAATCGGTTAGACAAACGCGGATGGTTTCTTTTTTAACTTTCGCGCTTAGGCCGGCTAGGCTTTTTGCCGCTTGGCGAAAGTCGAAAGAGCCGTCGTTTTCAGGGAGGCTGTAGTCGAGGTTGTTTGGATCGAAGGCGTAGTTTTCTTCCTCGTATGAGCTACTGGTATTTGCTTCGTGGTCGTTAGATTGTCCGCAGCCGATTGCGGTCAAAGTTAACGCAGTGATAAAAATTTTTGATTTACGCATTGGTGACAGTCCTTTGTCTTGATCCGTTGCTATGCGGGCCTCATGCCAGCGCTTTTTTGTTGTAAAACAGGTATCGGATTTTTGACGGCCAACTTTAATTGAATCGGCGAATTGATAAGCCAAGACATATTTAATTAGATAGTTACCTGCAGATTGCGGTTTTAAAATTCTTAGAATCGAATTTTTTCTATTTATCGAATCATCAATGAGTACATACGACATTTGATTTTGAGCATTTTGCGTCTTTAAGGGAGACTGGTTGTAAATGTTATAATTGATGTTTTGTTGTAAATGTTAAAAGAAATATTGTCAGAACCCTCACTTCGACTGTTCTTCCAAAGAATCAATCCGCCGCCTGATCCTACCAGGAGGAGCCCTGTTCCAAAGACCCCGGCCATCACGCGGTAGAATTGCGCATTCTGCTCTGAAACTCTCGTTCTGCAGTCTTCGTTGCGCTCACCTACCCTACGGTTTTTGTCCTGATTGCAGTGGTAGCCAGGGTTTATGCCACCGGAAAAGAGGCCGGTGAAGCCGATAAAAGATAGCACTGAGCCCACTCCAATCAGGGTATACCCGACGGGATGTTGCTGGAACTCTCTGACTATAGGTGGGTCTCGGTGTCCACTAGGCTGTTCGGCGG